>NZ_JAWOWF010000388.1:0-685 GCF_033340295.1 Vibrio sp. 1401 | reverse complement strand
GCTCGCTCACAAGGCGGCAGCGTTATTACTCTAAAGACCAAACATTGAAAGAATCTCACGTTAGTTAAGGTCTATTGCGACAAATGCGTAGAAGAAGGAAAGATCAGTGACTGAAAACACGTTTACCGACCCATCTTGGTTGCGACTTAGCTGTTTTATTGGCGTATTGTTGCTGTGTACTCTTTGGGAAAACAAGCTCCCAAGAAAGACGCTCACCGTCAAACGTTCCTTTCGCTGGTTAAACAACCTCTCTTTGGTCGCCCTAAATAGCGCGATCATTGCATTAGTGATGCCTATCGCTGCGTTTCAAGCTGCGACCATTGCTCATGATCAGCAATGGGGACTATTCAATCTTCTGTCCCTGCCCGGTTGGTTAAACGTGTTGCTTGCTGTGATTGTTCTCGATCTCATCATCTATGTTCAGCACTTGGTTTTTCATCGCGTTAAACCATTATGGAAAATTCATCGTATGCACCATGCCGATTTGGATATCGATGTCACAACTGGCGCGCGTTTTCATCCAATTGAAATCATCATCTCGATGGTCGTCAAAATCGCCTCGGTATTCATTCTTGGTGTTTCACCTCTCGCGATTGTGGTGTTTGAGATCATTCTAAATGCGAGTGCGATGTTCAATCACAGTAACGCAAAACTTGCGTTATCTATCGATAAGAAACTGCGAAAA
>NZ_JAWOWF010000387.1:0-686 GCF_033340295.1 Vibrio sp. 1401 | reverse complement strand
TGAATATCGCAGCCAAATCAATCAGGTGATCAAACGCGAGCAAGCTTTTGCGCGATATGCCAGTCATGAACTGAGAACGCCACTAACGGTGATGAAAGGATCGAGCAGCCTGCTAGCCAGAAGCCCAAGCACGCCGTTTCAAGAGCGTCAGATTGGCCGTATTCAAGATGCTACTCAGCAGATGTCGACCATGGTTGATGCTTTGTTGGGTTTGGTGCGATATGAACGCAACACAGACGACAGCCCCGTTCGAACCATCTCAGAGCAAGAGCTTCACAACATCGTTGCTCTTAGCCAAGCGCAAGCCGATGAAAAGTCGTTGGAATTTAATGTACAGATATTGGGCCATCCGCAAACCAAAGCGACCACTGCAGTGCTTAACATTACGTTGAGTAACTTAATTCGCAACGGCATTGCAGCCACGTCAGCGGGAACGATTCATATCACCATGACCGATACCACACTGTCGGTGAGAGATGAAGGCGAAGGCTTCTCTTCCGTGCCAGATGCCGAAGGCCATGGTTTGGGGCTCATGATTGTGGACGACTTATGCCGACGCTATGGCTGGCAATTCACTATTGATACACATTCTGAGGGTGGATGTGAGGCAGTGATTGACCTTTCGTCAGAGCATCATGAGGCTTGCTCAGAGTAACTTCCTCAGCACTAGATTCAATCAAGAGGTA
>NZ_JAWOWF010000386.1:0-687 GCF_033340295.1 Vibrio sp. 1401 | reverse complement strand
CTTTTCACACTTTTGGTATCGAGCAGACTTGCTCCTCCTTAGCCATTGTTGACTCGATAGATGATGTAATCAGCCTCTATCAAAATCCTGCTTTTCAAAGTCTGCCGAAGTTGTTTTTGGGTAAAGGCAGCAATGTTCTATTTACTGAACATTTTGATGGTCTCGTCATTGTTAACCGCCTTTTGGGGAAATCGGTTTCAGAAACCCATGAAGATTATCTTCTGCATGTTCAAGGTGGGGAGGATTGGCCGCGTTTGGTGGCTTGGTGTGTTGCCCAAGGTATGGGCGGGATCGAAAACTTAGCTTTGATTCCCGGTTGTGCTGGGTCAGCTCCGATCCAAAACATCGGCGCATACGGGGTTGAACTAAAAGATCTTTGTAGCTACGTCGATGTATTGGATTTGACGACTTTAAAAACGAGGCGGATGAGTGCGGAAGACTGCGAATTTGGGTACCGAGATTCAGTTTTCAAACATGATCTATATGAAAAATGCTTTGTCACAGCCATTGGCTTGAAGCTGCCGAAGCGATGGACGCCGAAGAATCAATATGGGCCGTTACAAAGCATCCCTGAAAACGAATTAAGTCCAAATGCAATATTTGAACGTGTGTGCCAAGTTCGTATGGAGAAACTGCCAGACCCAGCTAAAGTCGGTAACGCAGGGAGTTTCTTTAAAAACCCTGTGA
>NZ_JAWOWF010000385.1:0-687 GCF_033340295.1 Vibrio sp. 1401 | reverse complement strand
TTCCCGTCAAGCATTGTGGCAATTCCTTGCTTAAGTACTCCAGCATGGTGCGCTGCGCTTGAAAAGAGAAACGGCGACGCGTCGACATATCTGCGAATTTGAAGTTAGTAATGTTGCGACGTTCTAGTTCGGCTTTCAAATAGCGAACTTTGTCTTCCAATACGGTTTGGAACTGCTCGAACGGGATATCTGACCAACGTTGACGGCTGCGAACTTCCGACACAATGCTCATGATGATGGTTTCGTACAGAATGGTTTCCTTCCACAAACCATTGATTGTAATGCGTAACTGGCTTGAGCCATCCGACATGGTTTTGTTATGGAAAGAGACATCGCTTTGCGGGTTAAAACGGAAGTGACGTAACGCTTCGACAAACTCGGGCTTTAGGTACGGCGCAACGCGCTTCATGTACGCAATTTCATCTTCAGTAAAGCGAACATCTTGAAGTTTAAGAACTTCTGCCTTTACCTCTGGCAGCAATTCCGACAGATCTTCTTCGCTACGCACGATGAATTTGTATGACACCATCGCATCAGGATAAAGTGCGGCAACTGCACTCATCATGTTTACTTTGTACACATCAAAGTCCAATGCACTTTGAATGATGCGAGAAGAAAATAGTGTGGTCGTCATTCGGAGCCCTTCTACATGCCCTTCCGTGGGTATATAACTTTTTGTTACTAACT
>NZ_JAWOWF010000384.1:0-687 GCF_033340295.1 Vibrio sp. 1401 | reverse complement strand
TATTGCCTTTAGGAAGCTTTTTACAGCAAAGCCAAAGTCTATTGGCATATAGCGGTGCTCAACTAAATCACCCAACTTGGCTATTTGTTCCGCACCAGTGCTCGTGGTTGTTGTGACAACGATAGGTTGCTCTGGATATTGCTGTTTGAGTTCCTTGATTAGAGGTGTTGCCGCGATGCTTTCGCCTACAGAAACAGCATGAATCCAAATTGGACGCTGATGCGTTTTTAACTGTGGGGTAATTCCAAAGTGTTCTTTCCAGCGCCCACCAAATTTGGGTTTATTGGGCTTGCTTTTATATAAGCCCAATAAAAGAAATGGTGAGGCAAGCGCTAACAGTGCCGTATAAATAATTCGAATTAACATGAACTAGTCGCAATGGCTTCGAGCTTCTGGATGCTATCTAGGACTTGTTTTGGCGATAGCTCAGTCAAGCATTTCAAATGTTGGTATTGGCACTCACGCTTGAAACATGGTCGGCAGTCGATATCGGTATGAACCATTTCAACTTTTTCAGCCAGTGGTGGTGTGTACTTTGGTGATGTTGAGCCATAAACAGCAACGACATTACAACCTACAGCGGCTGCTACATGCATTAAGCCTGAGTCATTTGCGACCACCGTTTTACATGCAGCAAGAAGATCGACCGCTTCAATTAAACTGGTTTGCCCTGCTAGAACATGAATG
>NZ_JAWOWF010000383.1:0-688 GCF_033340295.1 Vibrio sp. 1401 | reverse complement strand
AAGGGCATGATAGCCTTTCGATAATAGCTGCCAGCCATTACTATCTTCTGGGTTATCGTGTGTATAACGCTGAAGCGTACGCACCGCTTGATCATTTTGGTTTGCTTCAAGCAACGCGTTGGCGTAGTTAATGGTTAATACTTTGTTTTGAGGATTACGCTTTAGCGCGCTATTTAGCAACTCAACGGCTTTTTGTGGCTGTTTTTTCTCGATGTATAGATCGGTCATTGCATCTAAATAGAATGGGTTGCCCGGATCTTGCGCTAACAGCTTTTTCAAAATCGGTTCTGCTTGTGATAAGCGTTTGTTGTCCAGATGAACCAGCGCTCGGCCGTAATCAAATGACGGCATGATGTCCGCTGAAGCTTTCTTTTGAGTACGCTCAAACCAACCTAGTGCGGCTTGTCCGTCGATACCGGCATATCGCGCGACAATGCGTGCGCGCGCCAAATGGTAATCGATAGAGGGTGCAATGCGCATTGGGGGATAGGCTTGTGCACGTTGACGGCTATCTGCCACACGGTCTTCTGGTAAAGGGTGAGTCAGTAGCATTGGTGGCGGTTTGCTCGCGTAGCGGTATTCATCGGCTAAACGGCCAAAGAAACGCGGCATTGCTTGCACATCAAATCCTGCTTTCGCCAAGGTTGCGATACCGAAGCGGTCGGCTTCTTTCTCGTTTGAGCGAGTG
>NZ_JAWOWF010000382.1:0-688 GCF_033340295.1 Vibrio sp. 1401 | reverse complement strand
TGGTGCTGCGAACGTTGCGATGAACATCGCGTCACTAGGTGGTCATGCTCACATTGTTGGTCTGACTGGTGAAGATGAGCCTGCAAAAGTGCTAACGGAAACACTCAGCGCATTGAACGTGAAGTGTGATTTTGTTGCGTTGCCTGATTATCCAACCATTACTAAATTACGCGTTATGAGCCGTGGCCAGCAACTTATCCGTCTTGACTTCGAAGATAAGTTTGAGAACGCCGACGCGACCCCGGTTCTGTCTCGTATGGATGCAGCGCTACCAAACGTGAAAGCGGTGATCATGTCTGACTACGCAAAAGGCTCTCTAGAGCACGTTCAAGCGTACATTCAGAAAGCGCGAGCAGCGAATATTCCTGTTTTCATTGATCCTAAAGGTGCGGACTTTGAACGTTACCGCGGTGCAACTCTACTGACACCAAACATGAAAGAGTTTGAAGATGTGGTCGGTAAAGTGAAATCGGATCAAGAGCTGGTAGAGAAAGCTCTGGCACTTGTTGAAGAGTTTGATTTTGAAGCGCTATTGGTAACACGTAGTGAGCACGGTATGACGTTGATTCGTCGCGGCCAAGAGCCATTCCATCTACCAACGCAAGCAAAAGAAGTCTACGACGTAACAGGTGCTGGCGACACGGTGATTTCTGTACTTGCAGCGTCGGTTGCGGCAGGTAAATCCTTC
>NZ_JAWOWF010000381.1:0-688 GCF_033340295.1 Vibrio sp. 1401 | reverse complement strand
GCTATCAAGCAACTGGATTTCGCGGTAAGCAGCGGTTTATTGCAAGACGAGCAAGCGTGGCAAACACGTAAAATGCTAGCGGATATTTTGTTGAACGAACAACAGTTTGCTAAAGCCTTGCCGCACTATTACGAGTTGAGTAAAGCTGTACCTAAAAACCAGAAAGCTCATGAAGTTTGGCTGCGCATCGCACAATCGCATTACCAGTTGAGCCAATGGAATAAAGGGTTATCAGCGGTGGGTCGCTACGAGAAGTTTGGTCAGCCAGATGAACTCGGTCCATTGTCGATTAAGCTTTCGTCTGAACTGGAACTCAAAAAGTGGCAGCCTGCTATTGTCACCATCAAACGTTTGATTGCAATTGAGCCTGAACGAGTTGAGTGGTGGCGTCAGCTCGTCGCTTTGCACTTACGTGTCGATGACAGCAAACGCGCACTAGATTCAATGGCTTTAGCCAAGCTACAAGGTGTCGCGCTCAGTCAAGATGATTTTAAACTGCTGGCACAGCTTTATGCGAAACGTGGAATCCCAGAGCGTGCTGCTTTAATTATGGAGCAGTTGGAAGACCTTAACGTCGATAGCCAGTTAAAAGCTCAGCAGGCGACCTATTGGCAGATGGCAAAAGAGTGGGATAAATCCATCGATAGTTGGCGAATTGCCGCGAAGTTGGATTCTAAATACTACTGGA
>NZ_JAWOWF010000380.1:0-690 GCF_033340295.1 Vibrio sp. 1401 | reverse complement strand
CCATTCCTGAAAACGACTTGAGAGTGCGCGGCGGAAGTTGTTTAAACTGCCACAATCAAGTGCATGGCTCTAACCACCCACGTGGTCAAACATTAAGTTATTAGGAGGGAGGCATGAAACTATCTCAACTGTGCATCGCTCTTTCCCTTGCTTTTGCTGGGCAAGCGCACGCCAACGATTATTCGTTACAACGTTCTCAACCAGCCGACACTAGCCGCTGGCAGTGCAGTGAATGCAGCAGCGACGGCACATGGAGTGGAGAAGTCAGCGCGGGCGTCGGTTACCTTAACAACGACGGTTCCTCTCGATTCTATAATTGGAATCCGCCCGTTTACGGTACAAACTCTGACAATAAACACTTTAACGCTAGCCTAAACGCCGATATCGAACAATATGAAGACGAGGGATTCTACAATCGAATCGTCGTCGAAGATCTTGGTTTGCAACGCTTCTTACTGCAGTGGGAAATGGGCCAGTACGACGGATTACGTATCCTCGGCAGTTACAGTGAAACTCCGTATTTCTGGAATCAGTCCTCACTCAGTGCGTATCATCCAAGAGAAGATGCACTCGTTAGTGGTGACCTATCGAAATATGAAAACTTAGTGACGCGAGAGACATTTAAGCTAGAACTCAAGTACACACCACATACGCCATGGAAGCCATATGCATCCATGAAGCACGAACGTA
>NZ_JAWOWF010000379.1:0-690 GCF_033340295.1 Vibrio sp. 1401 | reverse complement strand
ATAGAATGCCTGATGCGGTGCGGGTTGAGAAAATATGGATGATGCGCTGTGCTAAACGAAGGTAGAACTGGCGGCCGTCAATTTCCTTCTTCCCATCGGTGTATACATTAACTGGGCAGTCGTGCATAAAGACGATATCTAAGTCTGAGTTGTAGCCCAACTCCCATCCACCGACTTTACCATAACCGATCACGGCAAAGCCTTTGCCTTCACGGTCTTTCACGTGTGTTGGCTCGCCGTATTTTTCAGACACTTGAAGCCACGCTTGGCTGACCACCGCTTCAACAATGGCTTCTGCTAGATAAGTTAAGTGATCACTTACTTTCATGACTGGTAGCACGCCAGCGATATCCGCTGCGGCAATACGTAGAATACAAATTTGCTTAAACTGACGCAGCGCTTCCATTTGCTGCTCCATATCATCTTCGGGAATACGGGCAAGGAAATCGCGCAATTCAGTGCGATAGCTATCGAGTGGAATTGGGTTGTACAGCTGTTGAGGATCTATCAACTCATCCAGAAGGATTGGATAACGAGACAACTGTTCAGAAATCATCGGACTTGCGGTACACAAGCGCACTAACTGCACCAATGCGGCCGGGTGTTCATCCAACAATTCTAAGTACGTCGTGCGCGTGCAAATATTGTGCAGTAAGTGCAGTACTCGCGGTAAACCAAACTGTGCATCAG
>NZ_JAWOWF010000378.1:0-692 GCF_033340295.1 Vibrio sp. 1401 | reverse complement strand
GAGAGCAAGGTCGTGGCTTTGCGGTCGTTGCCGATGAAGTGAGAAATCTGGCTTCACGTACCGCCGAAGCCACCAGCAACATTGAAAGCATCATTTCCCAATTTCAGCAAGGCAGCGAAGAGTCTCTGTCGTCAGTCGATCATGTTTGTCAATTTGCTCATCAACGTTCACTGGATGTCGAAGCGCTGTCTGAAACCATGCACAATGTCGTAGACGAGATGCATCAAGTGCTGAAACACGCAGAAAACATCCAACTGCAAACTCAAACCACCTCGGATGTCAGCAAGCACATTCAATCGAAAATCGACGTGATTACTTTGCACGCGAACGACACATCTCAATCTGCCTCTCATACACGGGATATCAGTGTCGATTTAGAAGAACTTTCTGAGCGTTTAGAGCAATTACTTAACCAATTCACCCTTTCTGAGCAACAAAGGGCGAATAAATAGGAAATTTCTCGCGTCCAAATTGAATATAAAGGTTGAAGCTGACGAATTGACGGGTAATATGTCCCATTGAATCTGTAAAATTCTATCCAACTCAATGCTTCGCTTGTTTTTTAAACAAAAATGTTTTGAGACAAGCACTTTGATAAGCGTTGAGTTGAATTTTTACCTCAATGGAGAATATTGAAAACATGACTTACGCGCCTGTATCAGACGTACTAAGCGGTAAGCTAGCAGTAGACA
>NZ_JAWOWF010000377.1:0-692 GCF_033340295.1 Vibrio sp. 1401 | reverse complement strand
CGTGCTTGCATATAAAACGCGGAGTGCCACTCAAGCTTTTTGATCACATCCTCTATGCGCTCAAAAAACTCGTCTTCATCCCAGTGAATCACTTCTTGATATAAAGCGAGCTCTTGTTGAAAACGCTCCGTCTCACATACTTTGGTGATGCGTTTCTTTACGTTGCCGCGCCATTTTAACAAATGGTTTTTCACCGACGATTTTACACCTCGGTTTTCTGCCATCATCATGACTTGAGAGCGAGCCATCAAATCGTTTACAGCACTGTCGATGATGCCTGAATCCGCCACCATCAGCGCCAAGTTGAGTCCGTCTGCACCTAACATGTCGTCTCCTTAAGAGAAAAACTGATGTAAGTTTTTAAAGCGTTGAATGATCTTCTCGCTTTCACCTTGGATAGACTCAAGTCGTTGGCTCACCTGTTGCAGACTCGACTCCATAAGACGTGGTAATTCAGGATCCACAAAACTGTGTGGCAGTGCATCATGAAAGTTCGCTTTGACTTTACGCATGTGGTGCTCTGCTTCACTCAGTTGGTTTACGGCTTTTTCGCTTTGCGACAACCATTTTTGGTACAGCTCAATGTCCAAACCTTGTTGCGTTACCAAGCTCACCAAAATACCGCGGTTAGCAATGTCGCGGATCACCAAGTTGTTCGCCGCATCCACATCAAAACGCAGACGACCCATATT
>NZ_JAWOWF010000376.1:0-692 GCF_033340295.1 Vibrio sp. 1401 | reverse complement strand
TATACCCAAGAAGATTACGCCCGTTGGGAACGAAATCGAAAAAGAAGACAGCTAGAGGTCGAAGCTCAAAAGGCGATTGAAGAATTATTAATTTTTCTTCCCGCATTGGATCTGGAAACTTCGGTTCACAGCCAAGCGGTAAAAGAATTTAGCGAAGCGTTCGATGTTATCTTGAAAGGGTACAACGGGGGCAATATTTCCTATGAGACTGGATATGATCTTATTCATCAGGTCAAAAATGGTTTCATTGAGGGAGGTGGTGCGCTTAGAAAAGTCGAAGAGAATCGGTTATCACGCCAGACAGAAAAGGCTGATAATTTCTCTCAAGATGGCAGTTATCGACGCAATCTAGTAGTGAATGATGAATCGTTTAATGTGCGTTTTAAAGCGAGTTGCGCTACGCCTGAATGCTTAATGAGAAATGCCAATATCGACATGGAAGATGATGCTTTTCAGGATTACATTGAGGCTGCAACACAAGATAAACGTTCGGATGTGATGCAGGTGATCGGTGTTGCTCTTATCGCTAACCCATATCTCAAACCTTTAGAATATGTTGTGTTTGGAGATATAGCCTACGCTGGACTTAAAGATAAAAACCTTGATCCTCTTTGGGCTTATTTAATGGGTAGAGGGGCTTACTATCGCCTACATTTACTTAGCGTGTCTAAGAGAGTGAAAGATACCTCAGA
>NZ_JAWOWF010000375.1:0-693 GCF_033340295.1 Vibrio sp. 1401 | reverse complement strand
TCGATCAATTAACCATACAATTTAATAACCAACAAAACAACAATCTATACAAATAAGAAACAACAGAGAATTTCACTTAAATATTGAGCAGATAAAAAACAATCATGAAGAGCGGAAAATTTCAAACTAAAGGCTTCAAGTTTAAGCAGTTTTGTATCGAAGGAGGCGAAAGTGGCATGCCGGTGAGTACCGACGGCGTGATGCTAGGCGCGTGGATGGAAAGTCCGAGCCCTGCCCATATCTTGGATATCGGGACAGGAACAGGGTTACTCGCTTTGATGTGTGCTCAACGCTTTCCTGACGCAAAAATTACCGCCGTTGACATCGAAACCACAGCGGTTGAAGCCGCAAGCCACAATTTTTCGCACTCGCCGTGGCACGACCGACTCTCAGTTCAGCATACCGATGTTTTGATTTTTTCGCCGCCGCAACGCTTTCAACGCATTGTTTGCAACCCACCCTATTTCAACACTGGTGAGCAAGCTAAACAAAGCCAGCGAGCAACCGCTAGGCATACCGACTCCCTACGCCATGATGCGTTGCTTAAGTGTTGTTATCAGTTGCTAGATGCAGAAGGAAAAGCCAGCTTTGTGCTGCCAATCACCGAAGGGGAGCTATTTATTGAACTAGCATTAACCCAGGGTTGGTCTCTATCTCGACTGTGCCGCGTGCAACCATCGGAAAAGAAACCCG
>NZ_JAWOWF010000374.1:0-693 GCF_033340295.1 Vibrio sp. 1401 | reverse complement strand
CCTGAGCCACTTTCACCGATAATCAATACGTTGGCTGCGTTTTTTGCGACACGGCGGATCATGCGGTACAGCTGGTGCATCGGAGAAGATGAGCCAACTAGCAAACCAAATTGATCCAAATCGCTGGTGGCGACTTTACGTCCTTGCTCCTGCTTGTGTTGATAATACTGGCTCACTTCGGTCAGCGTATCAGACAGGATGGTGAGATCGACGGGTTTTCTGTAGTGAAAAATGGCACCTAGGTTCATCAGTTTATCGAGGTTCTCGTTAGGCGCGCCTGAACTGATGATGATTAAGTCCATGTCGTAAATGGCTTCGATATCGGAAAGTCGCTGGTAATCAGCGTGAGTGAAATGCGCCACTTCGACAATCGCGACATCCGGTTGAACGTCGACGAAGTGATCAATCCAATCATCGTCCGTTTCTGTGTCATACAAACGGAACTTATGTAATTCCTGACAAGAAGCGATAGCCTCTTTGAGGGCGGGGTCTTGTATTCTTAGAAACAGGCTTGGCAGTGACATAGAAATGTCCTCTTCACTATAACAGAAACAATGTACGTGTATTATTTAAGCTGTACAAGACAAAATATTGTCAAAGTCTGTTTAGAATCTGGTTGGTTATTAATATAGTGAGATCAACAGCAAACTATATATCTACATCGTTTTTCTTTCCTTATTTTTTGTGTGGAAT
>NZ_JAWOWF010000373.1:0-695 GCF_033340295.1 Vibrio sp. 1401 | reverse complement strand
GACAGCATAGACAGCACCACGTCTGCTAAGCGGTCTGGCTCAAGAATCGAAGACAACGGTTGAACTGCGCGGTAGGTATCCCACAAAGAGAAAGTGTCGTAGCGCGTGAAGTCTGCTTTGCCATCTTTGTTAGCATCGGCAGTGCGGATTGACTCTTTCAGCGTATCAATCTTATCGCCCCAAGGTGTGTTGCCATCTGGGTAAGCGTTGCGACCTTGGTGAACTTGGCGGTAGCGACCATCTAAGTCAGAGTGAATGGTTTGACCTAGGTACGAGTGGTACATCGCGGTGTAGAAGGTCTGTTTGTAATCTTCGTCGCCAGATACTTGGATCTTGCCGAGTTCGTCTTCCCATTTCTTCGTTGCCGCTTCGCGTACTTGGTCGAAGTTCATGCCCGCAACTTCTGTCATGTTAAGAGAAGCACCAGACTTGCCATTCTCGCCAATCTCAACGTTTGATAGCGCTAATTTCGCTTCAACCGTTAAGCCGTCTTTGGATGTGTCGAACTCAACGTAAGCGCGCGCGTATTGGTACTTGCCGCGTGTTTCGTTACCGATTTCCGTAATGCCTTCTGGCACGTCCATGTAACGACCTTGCTCTTTATCGTAGTAAGCAAAGCGAACGTTTTTGATTGGTTGGTCGAATGCCATCACGAACAATTCTTTTTGTCTTGGTGCCCAACCATCTGAGAAGCG
>NZ_JAWOWF010000372.1:0-697 GCF_033340295.1 Vibrio sp. 1401 | reverse complement strand
CAAACATGGCCCGATATAGAATTTATCGACCTTATATTTACCGATATCAATGCCACTCCAAGAGGAAAGCGCATCCCGATAGACGCACTAGAGAAGCTTGATAAAGGGGTAGCACTCCCCCTCTCGACCATCACCCTCGATACTAAAGGTAACGGCGTTGAAACTGCGGGGTTGGGCGAAGATCTCGGAGAGCCAGATCACCTCTGTTACCCAATCAGTGGTACTTTGATGCCAACGGCAAAGGAACAAGTTGGCCAACTACTGCTTAGTATGATGGATGAAACCGGGCAACACCCTAACCCACTGTTCATCCGCAACATTCTCGCGTCTATGTTGCAAACGCTGCATGCCAAAGATCAGTACCCGTGTGTCGCGCTAGAGTTAGAATTCTATTTAATCGACAAAACTCGTGGGGAAAATGGCGAACCATTAACGGCAATTAATCCAACGAAGAAAACACGAGAAAAAGACACCGAGGTTTACGACCTTGATGGATTAGATGACTACGCGGATTTCTTGACCGATCTTAATCGAATCGCATTAGAGCAAGGGTTGAATACGTCCGGCGCTCTTTCTGAGTCTGCACCGGGACAGTTCGAAATCAACTTCAACCATTCCAAAGACGTACTGCGAGCGTGTGATGAAATCATCATTGCAAAACGTTTGATTCGCCAAGTGGCTCACCAGCACGGGTTTG
>NZ_JAWOWF010000371.1:0-698 GCF_033340295.1 Vibrio sp. 1401 | reverse complement strand
TAAAGTGTGTCACCTTTCTTTACTTCGTAGTAACTCCCTCTATAACTGCCACGCTCAACGCTCGAATAATCCTTCTTTAGGCTGGAAACAGGCGCAGGTGAGTGAGCCGCGCAACCAACGAGTCCCGCAGCTAATACAAAGCTAATACCAATATGACGCAGTAACTTACTCACCTAACCTCAGATCCTTAAGCCAAATCACCCGCGACAAGAGGAACAAAGCGAACCATTTCCACAACGGTAGAAAGGTACTCGTCACCCTTGCGTTCAATTCTAAGTAGTTGCTGCTCAGCATCTCCGACAGGAATCACCATTTTACCGCCATCTTTTAGCTGTGAGAGAAGCGCTTGGGGAATCACTTCTGCAGCAGCGGTAACAATGATGGCGTCAAACGGACCTTTCGTTTCCCATCCTAACCAGCCATCACCATGCTTCGTCGAGACATTGTAGATATCAAGTTGCTTAAGACGACGTTTCGCTTCCCATTGCAAAGATTTGATGCGTTCAACGGAATAAACATGGTCAACGATTTGTGCTAAAACTGCGGTTTGGTACCCAGAACCGGTTCCGATTTCCAAAACGTTACTAGCACGTTGAAGCTCAAGCAGCTCGGTCATGCGAGCGACGATGTAAGGTTGAGAAATAGTTTGTCCCTGACCAATCGGTAGCGCATTGTTATCGTAGGCTTGGTGCATCATC
>NZ_JAWOWF010000370.1:0-698 GCF_033340295.1 Vibrio sp. 1401 | reverse complement strand
AGGCAACTCGTAACTTAAAAACCCGACGATTTCCCCTTGTTTCTCAACCACGATCAATTGAGCCAGTTGCTCCGTCATAACTCGTGTCCACATCCTTTCTCGGCGCTCAATCGTAAACTGCTCTATATAGCTTTGTGGCATTAACCCTTTGTACGCCACCTGCCACGAATCGACATGTATTTTAGCAATTTGAGCTTCTTCTTCTCTGACAGCATTCCTTACTGTGTATCCCATTACTTTCCTTTCTATTCATCCTGAGTAAATACGCGCAATCGGTTATAAGCTTCAAATCCCAAAGATTCGCACAACTTAATCGAAGGTGTATTTTCGATATTTACTCGGTATCTCACTTTACGATCTCGCGTTTTAACCTCCGCCACTAAGTGTGAAAGTAAGCGCTTACCGTACCCTTTTTCTCTCACTTTAGGGCTAACCAGTAACGATAACGACTCAAATGGCTCCTTTCCTTCGTAGCAATATGACGCTAATGCCGCAACCAATTTACCCTCTTCTAAAATGCCATAGAAGAAGTGGCTATCGAGCTCGAAATCGGCTTTCTCAATATCTTCTGCGCTGTTACTACGTAAAAATACGTCAAGCAACTCATTGTTAGATTCAATATTCAAAGTGAAAACATCAGCATCTTTATTGAAGGTATTATCATTAAATAAATGATAGTCGACGTCGTCATATTCGCA
>NZ_JAWOWF010000369.1:0-699 GCF_033340295.1 Vibrio sp. 1401 | reverse complement strand
ACTGCTTGCACCAATCGAAAACAACGACATGTTGGAATACCCAATTCCCGTCGACGATTTCAAATTCGCGATTGTAAAGCAGGCCAACCAACGAACACTTGATGTAAGAACCGCAGAAATCCTGTTGCCGCTAGATTCCCCGCTCGTAATTACACACGCAAATGGTGAAACGTGTGTAGTAGATAAAGGCCAATCTGTTTTCATCCCAGCTTACGCCAAACAATACACCTTGAATTGCGAAGGTCGCGTTGCACGGGCTTACAGTTGATTCAAATTGAAACAAAAACGCCTCGCAATTTAAGCGAGGCGTTTTCTTTTTCACTCGAGCTATTTTTGTGGCGGTGATAATTAATTAAATATTTGCGGCATCAAACAAGAATTAATCTCGCTGTTGTTGTAGTTCAAAGTGTTCAGTAATTCACCTTGCACAGTCAGGTTCTTAATTCCCATGTGCCGCATATCAGATTCAGTGTAATACCAACCATTCGCGAGCGTTGAACGTTGGCATGTATTCGTTCTCGTATGCCCATAAACGGTAATATTTGGATCCACTCCTACTTTGTTGTAGAACTCCGCTTCTTTAATTCGTAAGCGAGTAAGATAGCGATAAAACTGCTTTTCGTATTGCGAAGGAACCGATTGATCCCACATCTCGTCAGTCTGATTCGCGCGACCATGCCACCCAATAAGCGCATCTTT
>NZ_JAWOWF010000368.1:0-699 GCF_033340295.1 Vibrio sp. 1401 | reverse complement strand
CATTTTTGGCGCAATACCCAAGTATTGAAATTCTGGCGACCGATCGACACAACAAAAAACTGCGTCCTGGTGACTTAATCGGGAACGAGTTTGTGGTTACCTTGTCTGAAGTGACAGATGTGGCGGATGTAGAGCAACGCCTTGAAAAAGTTAAACAAGTTGGTGTGCCAAACTACTTTGGTAGCCAACGCTTTGGTAACGATGGAAATAACCTCGACGAAGCTCGTCGTTGGGGACGAGAAAACGTTCGTACGCGTAACCAAAACAAACGCAGCATGTACTTGTCTGCCGCGCGTTCATGGATCTTCAACCGCATCGTTTCTGCTCGTCTAGAAAATGGTGTGTTTGATAAATTCATCGATGGTGACATCGCACAGACATCACAAGGATTGTTGGCTGTTGATGCGAATAACCTTGCTGATATGCAAAACAAGCTTGCATTGAGTGAAGTTGAGATTACTGCCGCTTTAGCGGGTGATAATGCGTTACCGACCCAAGCTGATGCACTTGCATTAGAACAACCATTTATTGATGAAGAACCTGATTTAATGGCTCTAATCCGTGGGAATCGTATGCGTCACGATCGTCGTGAAATCGCACTCAAACCAAAAGACTTAGCTTGGAACGTTGAAGGTAACAATATTACGTTGACCTTCTCACTCGATGCAGGCTCTTTTGCTACATCCATTGTTCGTGAGT
>NZ_JAWOWF010000367.1:0-700 GCF_033340295.1 Vibrio sp. 1401 | reverse complement strand
TTTCTGCCCGAGACCAAGCCTATAAAAACAAAAAGGCGGAGACAATGCCCCACCTTTTATCGCATATTCAGTTTTGGTTACTGAACGCGGCGTAATACTGTTTTTAGTGCATCAAAATCCGCATCAAGATCTTCAGACAACAACTCCATCGCAGCATGTTTAGCTAGTGGTGCAGGCAGTTCGATATCCGTCTGAAGAATATCATCTACAACCTCTTTGAACTTCGCTGGGTGCGCAGTACACAAGAACAGACCCGTTTCACCTTCTTGTAGTTGCTCTTCCAATACGCGGTAAGCAATCGCACCGTGTGGCTCACATAGGTAGCCTAATGCGTACAAGTCTTTTACTGATTGTGCGCTTTGTTCATCAGAAACTGCGCCTTTACCTAGTGTCTCTAGGCCCCACTCTTTCACACGGCATAGCTCTTCGATACGCGGCCAGTTGTTCGGTTGGCTCACGTCCATCGCATTTGAAGTGGTTGCAACCGTTGGTTTTGGCTCCCATTTGCCCGTTTCGAGGTAACGAGGCACCGTGTCATTCGCGTTGGTAGCAGCAATAAAACGTTTGATAGGTAAACCTAGCGCTTTTGCTAATAGACCTGCTGTTAGGTTACCAAAGTTACCGCTTGGTACAGAAACCACGAGGTTTTCACGCTCTTGCTTACTCATTTGCGCCGCAGCTTCAAAGTAGTAACAGATTT
>NZ_JAWOWF010000366.1:0-701 GCF_033340295.1 Vibrio sp. 1401 | reverse complement strand
TCTCTTTCCCATTTGAAATCGATCAAACCGCCCAATTTCAAATTCCATGGACGAGCACTGATGTTGGTGTTCTCTTCCACCGAGAGAATAGGAACGATAGCGTCCGCTTTACGGTCTTCTGGGCATAACGTAATGCCTGCGCGAATCGCATCTTGTGGACTTCTGACACTGATGGGCTGCCCATGAATGTAAATTTGTCCGGCTTGCGCTTTTTCCGCGCCGAAAATGAGACGGGTTAGTTCTGTTCTCCCTGCCCCAACTAAACCAAACAGACCCAGAATTTCACCTTGACGAATATCGAGTGAGACTGGTTGGGTTAACCCTTTGCCTTCAAGGTTTTCAATGCGTAGGCCACTTTCGCCTAGAGAACGCGAACGGTAGTTGTATATATCGTTGATTTCACGACCAACCATCAGCTCAACCAATTTTTCATGGGTTAAGTCGGTCATGTCGTCAAATGTTTGTACATGTGTCCCATCTTTGAAGATGGTAATGGCATCGCACAAATCGAAGATCTCTTCCATACGATGGGAAACGTACAGAATGATTTTGCCGTCATCGCGCAATTCGCGAATAACTTTGAATAAGTTTTGAATCTCGCGTTGAGACAAACTGCTGGTTGGTTCATCAAACGCGATAATCTGAGCATTGCGGCTTAGTGCTTTGGCAATTTCCACTATTTGCCACTGGCCGATAGAAAA
>NZ_JAWOWF010000365.1:0-702 GCF_033340295.1 Vibrio sp. 1401 | reverse complement strand
CGATCAGACTCGCCAGCAGCAATGCCGCTATTAGGCTGTTGATGTTTTGTGAGTGCAGTGTGCTCAGGCCAATAATGAACAAAACCATGAGCACACTGACGCCGAGTTGAAGCGCGAATAGGGATGGCACCACCATTTTACTTGCTTGTAAAACACGGCTGTTGGTTTGTCCTAATACGAGGAAAGGTACACACATCAGCGCGAGCGTAATCGCCACTATTGGACTGTTGGTTTGATTCAGTTGATTTGGAAACAGGTAAAAGCCGACAAATAGAGTAACGGCAGCCGTGAAACAAAATGTGATGCTGCGAGTTAAAGCCGTCCAATAGTTGTCACTTTGCTGTTGAATATCTCCGTTGCTAAACGCGATAGCGTTGAATCGGACTAAAGCAACGTCAAAGCCTCGCTGAGAAATAATGGCTGTGAGCGATACGAGATTGAACAAGAAGAAAAACTGACCTGAAGTGGATGCATCGGTTGTGCGCGACACGATGAGCGTAAGCAAAAAGGCAAATAATGCACTGAAAACTCGCGTGATTGCCGTTTTCATGCCGAGTGACAGCAAGTTCTTTTTGCCACTCGGCATAAGTAGCAGTTTTTGTTGAATGGCTTGAAACATTCTATTTCTCTAACTGTAAATGTTGTTTAGAGCGAGGCGTTGTTTTTCTTCACTGAACGTCTCATTCAACTCGGTGGTGTATT
>NZ_JAWOWF010000364.1:0-703 GCF_033340295.1 Vibrio sp. 1401 | reverse complement strand
AGTCGAGAGACTGGCCTATTGCATTACGCATACAAGCCATCTTGGTTTTTCCTGTCCAAAAGTAGTCGGGTAAATCACGTGATGCTTCGAGCTCATTTTTCTGCGGATACTGCGGCATATTCGCCCAGTACACACCCCGAATGAATTCCCGCCAACCTAAGATCTGACGAATGAATCCTTCTACCTGTGCAATATCGATGTGTTTGTTTGATTGATACGCACTAAGTGCAGCATCGATTACCTCTTTGGGGTGCAGTAACTTACTGTTCATCGAGAACGACAAACGACTGTGGTACAAACTCCATTTGGCATCGTGCTCCGCCGTCATCGCATCTTGAAACCGACCAAAGTGAGGGAGACAAACCTGACAAAAATGCGCGAGCAAAGATAGGCTTTGAGCGCGATTCACTGGCCATAACAAATCACCATTTAGTGAACCGATGGTCGAGATCTTGTGTCGCATTAGTCGCTCTACAATCTCGTCAACATTCAGGCTAAACATCAGCGGTTTGGGTAATTGCTCGATATCTTTCACTTTCAGTTTATTACGGTTGTTGGCATCGTAATTCCACTTTTCACCCATTGGCTTACCGTCTTGCATCAAAATATCAAAGCGCTTGCGCATCCGTCGGTAAAAGTGCTCCATCATGACGTGTTTGCCTTGAGGGAACTGCTGTTCTATTTCTGCAAAAGGCAGTAAAAA
>NZ_JAWOWF010000363.1:0-703 GCF_033340295.1 Vibrio sp. 1401 | reverse complement strand
CTTGTCGAACTATCGCGAGGCATTTATTCGTGTGGTTGGCAAAGGGAGTGGCAACACCGTGAAGCAAACGCAGCCGTCATCAAAGCCGACTCCTGTCGCCAAACCAAACGTCGCACCGAAGCCTGTTGCGCCAGTCGTGGCCAGTCGTCCAGATACCGAGGCGTTTAAAGCTTCTGCGACAAAAACAACAGCGCAGCCAGTTACGGCAAAAGAGCCGAAACCGAGCACGACAACAAAACCGGTTGCGAAAGCAAAACCAGCACCGAGCGTAAAAGGCAATGGAGAGGTGGAAGTGCGCTTGCGAGCGTCTCTACATGGCAAAACGTATGTCGTGCCTTACCTGTTAGATAATCAGTTTTATATGGAATATGGTAAGCCGTGGAATCGACTCAACTACGAAAGCTCGCAACAGATTTGTCAGCAGTTGGGCATGTCGCTCGCCACGGCGACTGAATTTAAAGCGTTGCGAGATTCTGGTGTGATGGAGAAGAACAAATGGCCGCTGCAATTGCCGTATTGGGGTAAAGATAAGAAAGGCTTGTTTGCCGATCGAGAACCAAATCAGTTAACCGGCACGTCGTTGTTGAATGTGATGTGTGTGAAGTAGCGGTTGTTCATCCTTAATGCCTCCATACATTTTAGGACGAAACGCGCTTTTTAAAACGAAGAAAGCCCCGCGATGCGGGGCTTTTTTGCGGTCTCA
>NZ_JAWOWF010000362.1:0-704 GCF_033340295.1 Vibrio sp. 1401 | reverse complement strand
GTTTGCTGGCAGCGCCAGAAAACCAAAAGAACCCAGAATATTCAAAAGCCTAGATGCTGCTATGAGCGCATTGCAGGGTATTGGGTTTCAGACTGCCACGATTGAGCTTTAAGGGCGTGGGGGTCAAGGATTTTCGCGGAGGCTCCCGAAGGGATACCGCTAAAATGCTTGATGCACACAACCGCCCCCAAAAACTGGATCAGGGGTTTGGCTAGAACGAAGTGATGCCAAGCCCTTACAAAGCCTTGCTCGAACGTGTGGGCGAGTGCAGTTGTAAAAGCTGTGAGAAATGAGTAAATTACATACGAAATGAGGGCAAGAAGCCCCAAAATGCAAAAACCCCGCTTCATCGAGACGGCAATCTCTCAGCGGGGTTCCAAAGACAAGAGAATTATGAATCGAACTGACCTAAAAATCAACCTTTCACAACGCCTCTTGTCACCAATCGATGGTGACGAGTATGTGCGGATCTAACGAGCGAGGAGCGCCACAAGGCGCGGGCTGCAAGCCCCTCGGGATAAAGACGAAATCTGATTCACCCTGCGCGGTGTCCCGTCGAATCCGAAAAGAACGTTATCAACTTACACGCACAGCGAGGGCGATTTATGCCCGACAGGGCGAGAGAGAGGGATATAAGCACGTTTTAAATTACCACCGGACAGCTAAGTGCGCTTACATAGCGCATGATGATGTGCGTGTGCATG
>NZ_JAWOWF010000361.1:0-705 GCF_033340295.1 Vibrio sp. 1401 | reverse complement strand
CGCTAGAAGATGGCAAATTTGTCGTTGAAACCACTGGCAACCAAAGTTCTGGTGCCTTCCGCTCAATGAGTTTGGCAAACTGCTTTGTGGTGTTGGAACGTGAGCGTGGCCGCGTGGAAGTTGGCGAAACGGTTCAAATCCAACTGTTTAACTCAACGTTATACTAGGGACGTGCTGTGGATATTCTTTCCGATCAGGAGATGCTGCGCTATAACCGCCAGATCATTCTTCGCCAGTTCGATTTCGAAGGGCAAGAAGCGCTCAAACAAAGCTCCGTGCTTATTTTGGGTGCGGGCGGTTTAGGCTGTGCTTCTAGCCAATACCTCGCCACAGCAGGTGTCGGCCGTATTACGCTCATCGATGACGACATTGTAGAGCTCTCTAATTTGCAGCGCCAAGTATTACACCACGACACAGATATCGGCCGCAAAAAGGTGGATTCTGCCGCCGATGCGCTACGAGAACTTAACCCTCACGTCGAGGTAAACACCGTTGCCAAACGTCTCGATGATGCTCAACTTCAAGCTTTGATTGAACAACACACTGTGGTAGTTGATGCGTCTGATAACGTCGACACTCGTAACCAACTGAACCGCCTCTGCTTTGCAACGAAAACCCCGCTTATCTCTGGTGCGGCAATTCGTATGGAAGGTCAAGTGAGCGTGTTTACGTACGACGATCCAACTCAACCTTGTTACCAGTGCT
>NZ_JAWOWF010000360.1:0-706 GCF_033340295.1 Vibrio sp. 1401 | reverse complement strand
TCAGGGACTACCCACTCCCGCAGACGAAGCTGCAATGAATCGACTGTTAGATCAGTTAGATAGCAGTGTGCCTATCGTTATCAACGGTGGATTAACCTTTGCCATCGCGATACCAACACGTTTTATGTCAATGAACCTTTTTAGCGCTGGTTATGTGGAGATTCTCGCGGCACCTGATATTTCTGACGCCACCAACACCGCTGAGCGATACCTGAACTCGGCAGTTAATTTGGCGGCATTTGGCAGCGCAGAATATGGAGTCTCTCTATCAAGAACCTATACTCTTGGCGGACAAACCGTCGCCTTTGGCCTCACACCTAAATATCAACAACTTAAAACTTACACCCAACGTACAACGCTTGATGACTTTGATATTGAAGATTACGACAAAAGCGAAGTCTCAAAAAACGCCTTCAATATGGATGTTGGCATCGCTTGGTATCACGAAGCCTTTCGTGCGGGTTTGTCCGTTAAGGATGTGGTCAAGCAAGACATTAAAACCAAACTCGGTAGCTATACCTACGAACTCACTCCTCAAGCAACCGTTGGGATTGGCTACGTGAGTAACTACGTAGCACTGAGCTTAGACGCCGATCTAACCACGCAAAAGCGCTTTAAAGAACTTGATGATGACACTCAATTTGTGCGCATCGGTATCGAAGGCGACGCGTGGGGATGGGCACAACTTCGCGCAGGCTATGAAATA
>NZ_JAWOWF010000359.1:0-706 GCF_033340295.1 Vibrio sp. 1401 | reverse complement strand
GTTCGCTCATTTCCGATATGAAGCGGCAGCCCTGCGTTTTATGAGCGGCACTGCGGGTGCTAAGCGTCGCATCTACCAGCTAGTGTTTTCAGCGACGGTAGCAGCGGGAGCATTGACAATGCTGGCGGCATGGACCACCAGCTAGAAAGTATCGACGGAACAATCATGAGCAAGAGAACCAAAGACAAAGACCTGGAGAAACTCGACGTAATCAAAGACTCACCGCAAATGAGCCTGTTTGAGATCATTGAATCTCCGGCCAAGAAAGACGACTACTCCAACACCATCGAGATCTACGATGCGCTGCCGAAGTACATCTGGGCCCAAAAGCGAGAGCATGAACATATATCCAACGCTGTAGTGACACGACAATGCACCATCAGAGGCCAGCATTTCACGGTGAAGGTGAAGCCAGCCATCATCGAGAAGGATGACGGAAGAACCGTGCTGATCTACGCGGGACAGCGAGAGGAAATCCTTGAGGATGCTCTACGCAAGCTCGCAGTGAACGGGAAAGGCCATATCATCGAGGGCAAGGCTGGAGTCATGTTCACTCTGTACGAACTCCAGAAAGAGCTCTCGAAGATGGGTCACGGGTACAACCTGAACGAAATCAAGGAAGCAATCCAGGTTTGTCGTGGCGCAACACTCGAATGTATCAGTGATGACGGCGAAGCCTTCATCAGCTCCAGCTTCTTCCCGATGG
>NZ_JAWOWF010000358.1:0-707 GCF_033340295.1 Vibrio sp. 1401 | reverse complement strand
TTTTGGGTTTGGCATCGTCTTGCCATTGCAATGCATCGTAAGGGCAACTGTCCTCGCAACTGCCGCAATAACCGTATAAGTTTTCGCAGCTGTTCGAGATAGTTGCAATCAAGCCTGTAGACTCTGTTTGGTTTGAAAGCGCCAATGTAGGACACGCCGACTTACACTCACCGCATAAATCACATGCTGAGTAGCTGATGTCTAACGCGGCCACGCCATCGACCATTTCAATGATTTGGCTTGGACATGCCGAAGCGCACTTACCGCATCCATCACACAGACGCGTGAACATCGATTCTTCCAGCGCATACGGAGGTCTCGCTTTAACACGAGGCTCTTGAGCTTGTTCAACTGGTGCACGACGGAACGAAAAACAACGCCGCTTGCTTAGATCAACCGATTCAGACTGGCGCATCCGAGTAATCTCTCTTTGCTGGCACAACGACTTGGTATTGCTCACTCAAAGATTGAAGTAATTCTTCAGTAAGGTTCGACAGTTTTGAGTAAGGCGTGAGAGTCACCGCTTTTTTGAAGCGTTTGTTGAAAAAACCAAACCACGTCATCAAGTGTTCGCGTAGCATTTCAGCCGCCAGTTTTTGCTGTTCAGTTTCAATCAACATGCCTAACACCATCAGCATCAAGCCGATTTGATCTTCTGGTTCACGTTGGTCAGATTCCAAAGAAAAACCACAACGCTGCAAAAAGTA
>NZ_JAWOWF010000357.1:0-707 GCF_033340295.1 Vibrio sp. 1401 | reverse complement strand
TGGCATACCCACACGGTAAGCAATCTCACCGGCACCATCGTACAAACCACAAGTTGCGAGCAATGCATTCAGTTGCTTCGTTTGTGTTGGTGACACCACTGGCTTGCCCGTTTGCACGGAAGTGCCTTTGTTGGCTAGGTAGCTAAAGGTTTTTGCTAAGTCCACACAGCTCATCTTTAAAGCACAGGCATGGAAGTAGTTTTGTAGCACAGGAATAACCTCGTTTTCGAAGTTCCCGAATGAACGCATTAGGTAAGCAATCGCCGCGTTGCGATCGCCGTGCATCATTTCCGAAGCGGCCACGACTTTGTCGTAGACAATGTGAGTATCACCCGACAGCTGACGAACAAACTCAAGTAAGCGCTGACGAGGTGCAGACAAACGACTTTGCAGCAAGTCAGCCACAACAATTGCACCCGCGTTAATAAACGGGTTGCGTGGAATACCCTGTTCCATCTCCAACTGAATCAGCGAGTTAAACGCCTGACCGGATGGCTCTTTACCTACTCTTGCCCAAATTTCTTCTTGTTTGTACAAGCACATGGCCAACGTTAGGCTCAGTGCTTTCGAAATAGACTGAATAGAAAAAGACTCATCGGCATCGCCAGCCTTAATCACTTCACCTTCATTGGTGTATACCGCAATAGCTAATTTATTATTCGGTACTTTTGCCAGAGCCGGAATGTAGTCCGCCACTTTTCCTTGGC
>NZ_JAWOWF010000356.1:0-708 GCF_033340295.1 Vibrio sp. 1401 | reverse complement strand
CGTTTATTGAGTGATCACATCATTGAAATACAAGTTTCATATAGATTGAGCATTTCTGTCATTTTTCTTCTCCAGACTTCTTGCCGTTCAACAATTTATTCACTAACTATAAGATCGGGAAAGTAAAAATGAGCAAGGAAACCTTCGACGCAACGCGTTATAACCAAAGCGATAACAAGCCTTTTGAAGAAGTACTAGAAGCGAGTCTATCTCGTCGTAGCATCTTAAAAGGTGGCCTTGGTATCAGCGCAATGACTGCGTTTGGTGCTTTTGGATTGGCGGGCTGTAACTCTTCGAGCTCTGGCACGTCGGCAAGTAACGGTTCTGGCGTTTCGAAAGCGGTACTTAACTTTGACTCAATTCCTGGCTCGTTGACTGATGCCGTTTCTATTCCACAGGGTTATACCGCTCAGGTACTGGTACCTTGGGGTACACCGCTGAATGCTCAAGGCAGCGCGTGGAAAAATGATGGCAGCAATACCAGCTCAGACCAACTTAACGCGTTGGGCATGCACCATGATGGCATGCACTTTTTCCCATTAAATGACAGTACGACCGACGGCCTGCTTTGCATCAACCATGAATACATTGATACATCAGCACTGCATCCAAACGGTCCAACAGTTGCGAATGGCGTTCGCACAATAGTTGATGAAGTTCGCAAAGAGATTAACGCTCACGGCGTTTCCGTTGTTCGTATTCAGCTAG
>NZ_JAWOWF010000355.1:0-709 GCF_033340295.1 Vibrio sp. 1401 | reverse complement strand
TTTGGACGGGGAGGGCTGAAGTCCCCAATATTCCAGAACTCAGTGTCGGCCTAGTTGTAAGTAAGTACAAAGACTTGATTGGTAATATGGGCGAAGATGATTCTTCCAACGCAATGCCAATCACACCAACCTTGGCGATCACGCCAGTAGGCAATGTGGATAGCAGCAATGCTGCCGCATTGCAGATCACCGGTACTTCAAGCCGCTTTGATGGCCAAACCGTGAGCGTAGAAATCAAATCGCAAGGCAGTGACACGGTTATCGCCAGCGGCAGTGCCACGGTACAAAGTGGTGGCGCTTGGACGAGCAACGCGATGGACATCAGTGGTGAGCCAAATGGCACCTACACCGTGGTGGTGACGGGGACCAATGCCTCAAACGTGGAAGCAACAGAAAGCATAAACTTCACGTTGGCACAGGCGTTGCCAACACTGACTAACGCGACCTTTAACCCAACGCACCAAGCGGAAGGACAAAATGTGACGGTCAGACTGGAGTTCGATAAAGCGCTGCAAGCAGCAAGCGCAGAGCTTGGTGGTTCCGCCATCACGCTGACTAAGACAGCGGAGGCGAAAGTCTGGACCGGTGATGTTGTGGTGCCAGTGTCGTCAGAGCTAACCGTAGGCTTGGTGGTGAAAGACTACCAAGACCTTTCGGGGAATACGGGGGCAGAAGACCGCAGCCACTCGATGCCGATCACACCAACCTT
>NZ_JAWOWF010000354.1:0-709 GCF_033340295.1 Vibrio sp. 1401 | reverse complement strand
AGCGACCTCTTCCGTCAATAAGACACGCTTTGCGCGAGCATCTTCATTGCAAGCAATACGCTTCACTAACCCTTTCTTTTCTAAACGCACCACCATATTGGAGGCAGAAGGTTTGGTTACCTGTAACTCGTCGGCAAGATCAGTAATACGAACGCCTTCAGGAAACACCTGAATTACGCGTAAGTAATCAAATTCGTTAAAGCTAAGATGAGACAATGGATCTTCTTTAGCGTAAACACGCCAAGCTTTGGCGCAAAAACGCTCCAAATCGATCAAACTCTCTTCTAAAGCCATAAAGATTCACCAATTAGTTAGCAAGGCTAACTATTCTAAAGCGAGTTATCTCAATCATCAAGCGTAAAAAAGCCGCTTATGGAAGCGGCTTTATCATTATTGTTGTTCTTGTTGCTCGGCGGCTTTTAGCTTGGCCAACCTATCTTGCTGAAGTTGGTCATAAATTTGTGCTAACTCCAAGAAAGAGTAACGATGCTCAACATACTCGTACACATTCAACGAAATGGCGAGCTTATACAACGAAATCGCGCTGGCGATGTCACCTTCCAATTGATGACGTTTACCGAGATAAAAATAGGTTTCCGTCAATCGCTGAGCAAGGCGATAGTTTTCTCGCGTTCCATCCATAATCGCAGCAAGAGCCGCTTCATCAGAAACATCGCGTAGCATAAGAGCGACTAACACCCAACCCCAT
>NZ_JAWOWF010000353.1:0-709 GCF_033340295.1 Vibrio sp. 1401 | reverse complement strand
TGACGATTTGCTGGTTTCCAACCAAGTTCGTCTTGTTTTACGCGGCGCTCTGCAAGTTCCTGTTCAGAGATCTCAAGAGAGATGCTGCGACTTGGAATATCAATCGCAATCAAATCGCCATTTTGAACCAAGCCGATCGCACCGCCATTGGCCGCTTCTGGAGAAGCATGGCCGATAGACAAACCAGAGGTACCACCAGAGAAGCGGCCGTCAGTTAATAACGCACACTCTTTACCTAAACCCATCGATTTTAGATAAGTGGTTGGGTAAAGCATTTCTTGCATGCCCGGGCCACCTTTTGGACCTTCGTAGCGAATCACAACTACATCGCCCGCTTTCACTTTGCCACCAAGGATGCCGTCTACCGCATCTTCCTGGCTTTCAAACACTACTGCAGGGCCAGTAAATTTCAGGATGCTTTCGTCCACACCAGCAGTCTTCACAATACAACCATCCAGCGCGATGTTGCCTTTCAGAACGGCAAGGCCGCCATCTTGGCTAAACGCGTTTTCTTTGGTGCGGATACAGCCTTCCGCGCGGTCATTATCGAGGGTATCCCAGCGACAATCTTGCGAGAATGCTTGTGTGGTGCGGATACCCGCAGGGCCAGCACGGTAGAATGATTTCACTTCTTCTGAATCGGTCAGCATGATGTCGTATTTGGCTAGCTGTTCTTCCCAAGTCAGTCCTAGGACAGTCTTAGACTGAT
>NZ_JAWOWF010000352.1:0-709 GCF_033340295.1 Vibrio sp. 1401 | reverse complement strand
TTGGAAGAGACGCTGCGTGTCTATCAATCTCAGCTGGCGAATGTGGATGTTCGCGTTCGAATACCTAGCGATCTGCCGCAAATTCAGGGGGAAGAACAACGCTTACAACAAGTGCTTGGCAACCTGATATCCAATGCGCTTGATGCCATGCAATCTAGGGACAATCCCCAACTTTCAATCGTTGTAACACCAACTAACAGCCACGTTGAAGTGGTGGTCAGTGACAACGGTTGTGGCGTGGCACTAGAACAACTCGACACCATTTTCGAGCCATTCCAAACCAGCAAAAAGATCGGCGAAGGCTTGGGTTTAGGACTGTCAATCACCGCGAACAACATGCGAGACATGAATGGGCAAGTCACAGCACAACGCAATCCAGGTTCCGGTATGTCGTTCCTCTTGCGATTTCAGCTCGCCAATACGATTGATTGAGCCCACTAAAAGTGACTTACACAGATATTTATTCAAAAATCAGCAGTTATACTCGCAACTCAACCCCCAAGCGGCTATCGGATCTGGCTTCGGTTGGCGTCTTTTCTAAAACCGAACAAATCGCCCTTCAGAAAGTCGATCTGGCTACAAGAATCGTGATGTGACCTGCACTATTCTCAAGCAAAGAAAAATCCAAGTAACTGCAATTTTCTAATGATAAAAGAGTGAGAAACATGATTAAGTTTCCAGATAATTTCCTTTGGGGTGGTGCCATTGC
>NZ_JAWOWF010000351.1:0-710 GCF_033340295.1 Vibrio sp. 1401 | reverse complement strand
TAGGATGGATTATCAGTTTCATCCTTACATTGGTAGCCAAGTTCTCGTAAATGCGCTGAAAATTGGGCTAAATCGCTTTCATCTAACTCGAAACCACATAGAACGCGTCCGTAGTCGGCGCCGTGGTTACGGTAGTTGAATAGGCTGATGTTCCAATGGGTGCCAAGCGTGCTTAAGAACTTCAATAGTGCGCCTGGATACTCAGGAAATTCAAAGCTATAGAGACGCTCTTTCAGCTGTTTCGAGGGCTTGCCACCGATCATGTAACGAATGTGCAGTTTGGCCATTTCATCGTCGGACAAATCAACGACTGGGTAGCCACCTTCGCGTAGGTCGCGAATGATGTTATCCAGCTCTTCCTGACCGCCTTGCAGGCGTACACCAACAAAGATATTCGCCAGTTCATCATCGTTGTAACGGTAGTTAAACTCGGTGACAGCGCGGCCGCCAATCAGATTACAGAATTCAAAGAAAGCGCCTTGGCGTTCTGGAATTGTCACGGCCAATAGACCTTCACGCTTCTCACCTAATTCACAACGCTCTGAAACATAACGTAAACCATGGAAGTTGGTATTTGCGCCAGACAGCACCGTGGCAAGGTTTTTGTTTTCCAGTTGGTTTTGCTCAACAAACTTCTTCAAGCCAGCAAGCGCAAGCGCCCCGGATGGTTCAGCAATCGCTCGAGTATCCTCAAAAATGTCTTTTACGGC
>NZ_JAWOWF010000350.1:0-711 GCF_033340295.1 Vibrio sp. 1401 | reverse complement strand
TGAATATCCGCAAATTAGTCCACCGTCGGTTAGCGTAACGGCGTACTACACTGGCGCAAGTGCCGAAGTGGTTGAACAGGCCATCGCCGATCCGATAGAGACATCGGTGAACGGCGTAGAAAACATGATTTACATGTCTTCGAAAAGTGCTAACGATGGTTCGTACAGCTTAAACGTTACGTTTGATGTTGGTACCGACCCAGATATGGCGCAGGTGAACGTGCAAAACCGAGTGTCACAGATTGAGTCAAAACTGCCTCAGGAAGTGCGCATGGTCGGCGTGACGGTGAAAAAGCGTTCTCCTGACCTATTGATGGTTCTGAACTTCTATTCACCAGACGGCAAGTACGATGACCAATTCTTAATTAACTACATCAACTTGAATGTAAAAGATCAGTTGGCGCGTGCGAAAGGCATCAGTGAAGTAAATGTAATTGGTGGTGGTGAATACGCGATGCGCGTGTGGTTGGACCCAGAAAAAATGGCCAACCTCAAGCTAACGACATCGGATGTATATGCTGCTTTAGCGGAGCAAAACGTTCAGGTTGCTGCTGGCCGTGTTGGTGCCGCGCCGTACAATAACCCGCAAGAAGTGCAGTTCAACCTAGTGACGAAAGGCCGCTTAGAAAGTGTGAGCGAGTTTGAAAACGTTGTTCTTCGTGCTAATCCAAATGGCTCTACGGTTTATCTAAAAGATGTTGCTCGTGTTGA
>NZ_JAWOWF010000349.1:0-712 GCF_033340295.1 Vibrio sp. 1401 | reverse complement strand
CACCGGTTTGTTGAACCGCAGCTGTTTGGCAGACACGCTAGAAACATTAACGCAGCAAGCCACCCGCCCTTTTAATCTGGCGTATTTAGATATCGACAACTTTAAATCAATAAACGACATCAACGGGAACTACATTGGTGACCAGCTCATCAAGTTTACTGCAAATGCGATTCCACAGAGCTTGTCTTCCCCACATAAAGCGTTTCGCGTTGCTGGCGACGAGTTTGCCTTTATTACTTACGATGAAGATCCCGTGGCTGTATGTCAGGAAGTGCTCGATAAAATTGAAGCCGGTTACAGTGACAAATCCAATCGTATTTCTTTTACCGTGAGCATTGGCATTGCACGAGCGCCTGTTCACATGCTCAACAGTGATGAACTGATCCTAAATGCCAGCTTGGCGTTGAAAGATTGCAAAAAACACCGTGACACACGAATTCAACATTACGACACGCACTTAAGTGCGCTTTATCATCGTCAAACGCAACTGATTGAAGCAATGCGCATTCAATTAAGCACGAGCATTACTGAAAGTCATGAGCTTTACGTGGTGTTACAACCGATTGTTGATGTAAACAATGATCGCTGGGATTACTTTGAAATACTCGCTCGTTGGAACAGCAGTGTGTATGGCAACATCTCCCCTGCGGAGTTTATTGAAGCGGCAGAGCAATCGGGATTAATCATCGAATTAGGTGAGCGAATCATAGAG
>NZ_JAWOWF010000348.1:0-714 GCF_033340295.1 Vibrio sp. 1401 | reverse complement strand
ATGCTCTCTTTGTTCCAACTGCTGATTCGAAATGGCCCAGTACCGATATGATATGAATAACCCGAGCCAAAAGAGGCCGTGTCTCGACACAATATTGAGGCATGTGGCGTGGCTAACATGTATGGAAAGAATTGGTTTGCGCGTTTGAGCACTATCTTCAAGCAGTTCGGTGTTTCGGCTGTAACGGTTTCAATGCATTGCCAGAGCTCATAAACCGGTCCTTTAATTTGCTTGAGTCTTTCTAAACTCCAAACCACGTCGTCTATGCTCAGAAGCTCACCATCATGACGAAAAATGCCCGGCCTTAACCATAACGTCATGACGTTTTCTTCCATTTTCCATTCATGCGCTAAAGCGGGCTCGATGCCACCATTGGAGTTTTGTGTTAGCAGCCCATCATAAACACTTTTGACTACGTGTAATTCGGTATGACGGAAAGTCTCTGCGGGATCGATATTTGAAACCCACGGATAAGAAGAAATAAGAATGGCGTTTTTAGACTCATTCAGCTCGTTCACTTTTTCTGATGCAATCGTAAGCGAACGAACCGCCGTTTGGCCGAACCAGTCGATAAGCTTTGTTATCGAATTCATTCTGCCCCTAGCAAGCTCTTCCACCAAAAACTCGGTCATCGCTTGTTGCAAAGTAATGGTGATACTCAAACGGCTTGGGTTGCTTCGCCCAATCGCCGGTTGCCAATCCACCCAACCGTAA
>NZ_JAWOWF010000347.1:0-715 GCF_033340295.1 Vibrio sp. 1401 | reverse complement strand
GCAGCAATGGGCTCGATGTCCAACGCGAGCACTTGCTCCAAAATGTCCCAGTTGAGAACCACGACGCGTTGCGGCACTTGCTCAAAAGTCACCGCTCCGTACGCATCATGAACGGTAATGTCTGCGTTCGCTCGTGCAATCATCACTGTGAAAAGTAGAGTCGTGCAGCTTAGTTGTTTGAGAAATCGAACCATCATGCACATACCACCGCCACCTTCTGGCTAGCAAGTGTTTCCGCGGGCGTTGGATGGTCAATGAGCTTAATTGGTGATTCGTAAAGTGCAGACAAACGCGCTTCATCAAGCAGCATTTCGGCGTTGCCTTCAAAGGCAATTTGACCTTTTTTGAGCGCAACTATGTGGGTTGCGTAGCGCAATGCTAAGTTCAAATCATGCAGGATCACGATAATGCCTACGTTCTCGGTTCGATTCAGCTCTGCCAGTAGCGCCATCAGTTGAAATTGATGGTGAACATCGAGCGCGGAGGTCGGTTCATCTAGGATCAAAATCGGTGATTGTTGAGCCAACAGCATAGACACCCAAGCGCGTTGGCGCTCACCGCCCGATAAATCGTCCGCTAATGCTTGAGCAAACGGAGCTACGCCAGTGCGAGCCATGGCTTCAGCGATAATCTGTTTGTCTTCAGGTTTCCAACGACCAAGTGCGCCACGCCACGGAAAGCGACCTAAGCGCACTAGCTCTTCTACCGTTAAACC
>NZ_JAWOWF010000346.1:0-716 GCF_033340295.1 Vibrio sp. 1401 | reverse complement strand
GAAAGGGCACCCCAACGCAACGAGAAAAGTATCTGCCTAAATTAGTCGATGGTTCGCACATAGGCGCTCTGGCGATGAGCGAAGTCAATTCAGGTTCGGATGTCGTCAGCATGCAATTAAAAGCCGAAGACAAAGGCGACCACTTCTTACTCAATGGCACAAAAATGTGGATCACGAACGGCCCCGATGCGGACGTGGTCGTGGTGTACGCCAAAACAGACGCTGATGCGGGATCGCGCGGGATCACAGCGTTTATCGTCGAGCGCAGTTTTACCGGATTCAGTGACGCACAAAAGCTCGATAAGTTGGGAATGCGAGGCTCAAACACATCTGAGCTCGTCTTCAACAATTGCAAAGTACCTAAAGATAACATTCTCGGAGCACTCAATTGTGGCGTCGAAGTATTGATGAGTGGGCTTGATTACGAGCGCGTTGTTTTAGCTGCTGGCCCACTCGGCATTATGCAAGCGTGTATGGATATCGTCGTCCCCTACGTGCATGAGCGCAAACAGTTCGGCAAATCCATCGGCGAGTTTCAGCTTGTGCAGGGCAAATTGGCCGACATGTACTCACGTATGAACGCTGCAAAAGCGTACGTCTACACCGTCGCAGCGGCTTGTGATCGTGGTGAATGCACGCGCAAAGATGCCGCCGGGGTGATTTTGTACAGCGCAGAATTGGCGACACAAATGGCGCTCGATGCCATTCAACTACTC
>NZ_JAWOWF010000345.1:0-716 GCF_033340295.1 Vibrio sp. 1401 | reverse complement strand
ACTCACTAGCGAAAGACAATATCGCAGACACGACAGCGCAGCTGACAAGTGGTGGCCGTAAGTTCGATAAGTTGATGAGCTCAAACCAAGCGAAGAACGCGATTCTTCAAGCTCTTGGACAGATGGCAAACTCAGCATCGAACGTTGAACAAACTAAAGCGCAAGCTCGCAGCAAGGACGATGAAGTGCAAGCGACGCGTGCTCAAGCAGCGAAGCAAAAAGCAGATGAGAACATCGGCTTCCAAGAAGGATTGCTTAAAGAGTTGCGTGAGCTGTTCCGTTCTATCTCTGATAGTCAGAACCAAGCGTGGCGCGCATCTATCCCGACAGTGTGATTGCGGTTTTATTTTAGTACAGACAAAGCGTTGTTTATACAACGCTTTTTTTGTGTTTGAAACGATAGAACAAAAAAATACTCTTACATATCAGATTATTATGTGGTTTTGTAAATCATTCTCGAATCGGGTGTGAGAAGCAAAGTTCAAGGATGAGAACTCAAACGTTATCAAATTGTTAACGATTGCTATACTTACACCGTTATAAACAAAGGAAAAGGACGTTCAATGTTTAAGTTTAAGCACATCGCGCTAGCTGCGTCACTTGCAGCGTTGACTGCCGGCTATTCAGTTGCCGCCGAAGAGCCTTTCGTCACCATAGGTACGGGTGGTGTCACAGGTGTTTACTATCCCACGGGTGGGGCTATCTGTCGCTTGGTA
>NZ_JAWOWF010000344.1:0-716 GCF_033340295.1 Vibrio sp. 1401 | reverse complement strand
ACCATCATCCACAATCGTACATAGCGATGACGTCACCTGCTGACCCATTTTGCCAGAGAATACCGACGACTCTTTGCGGTTGAAGTCCCCTTCTAAACCGTGACCTACCGCGTCAGGCAGCAATACGCGCGGCCAACCAGAGCCCGGAACTACAGGCATCATACCTGCAGGTGCAGCTTCTGCTTCTAGGTTAACTAACGCCATACGGATGGCTTCGTCCGCGAAGTGGAAGGCTTGCTTCACGCCATCTGTTTCAGACAAGAAGAAATCGTAGCCAAAACGACCACCACCACCAGCACTGCCACGCTCGCGACGGTCACCTTTCTGTGCAAGTACACTGATGGATAGTCGAACAAGCGGACGAGTATCACCAGCGTAAGTGCCATCTGTAGCGGCAACTAGCATTTGCTCGTGCACGCCACTGATGCTAATAGAAACCTCTTTGATCAGAGGCTCTTTAGTGCGAATGTACGCATCCAAAGACATCAGTAACTCGGTTTTTTGTTGTTTTTCCCAGCTTGCTAGCGGGTTAACCGCATCATAGTAAGCTTGATTTTCCGAACGTTTGAATGCTTGAACTTTGCCATTTTGGCCCTGCTGCGCAATGCCTCGCGCCGCAATAGCACTTTGCTTCAAACCTTCCGGATTGATTTGATCTGAGTAGGCGAAACCGGTTTTTTCGCCCGTCACCGCACGCACACCAACACCACAATCAA
>NZ_JAWOWF010000343.1:0-718 GCF_033340295.1 Vibrio sp. 1401 | reverse complement strand
TTAAGCGCAAAACAATAGAGCTCTCCGAGCAAAATGTTTACAAGGAACAATAAAATGAAAAAACTGTTACTCGCGGCTTCGGTTGCATTGCTTGCTGCATGTTCAGCGCCACAACAACCGCAACTGAACCTAATGCCTGAAAGCACCTTGAGCACCAATCCTATTGTACAAGGCAAAACATACAGCTTGACCAGCAAAGACGTGCGCGCAGCGCAGTACGTAGCTTTGGTTGATAACGGTCGTTCAAACATTCTACCACTTCATGCGAAACAAAACTTACGCATTGCATTAGAAGAAGCTTTAGAGAAACAGTTCTCATCTCAAGGTTTCCACTCTGATTTAAACAGCAACAACGCAATTGAACTGAATGTTCAAGAAGCGCTAGTGAACGTCAAACATTCCGTGATGGAAAACCAAATGGATGCCAAAGTGATACTAGAGATCACAGCAGAAACACCACAAGGCAAATTGGTGAAAACCTATACAGGTACTGCAAAACGCTCTGGCACTTTAAGCGCTTCAGATTCTGATATTGAAGAAACACTGAATGATGTAGTGACGTTAACGCTTAAAGAAATTGCTAACGACCCTGAACTTCGTCAGTACATGCAGGAGCGTTTCTAATGTTACGCAAAGCGATTCTTTCTTTAGCATTACTTAGCTGCAGTGTTTGGGCAGGGCCAAAAGTGGCGTTTGAAACAACGTTAGGTTCATTTAC
>NZ_JAWOWF010000342.1:311-718 GCF_033340295.1 Vibrio sp. 1401 | reverse complement strand
AACTTTGTCAAACACAGGCTCAGCTTGAAGAATCACAGACAGTGCCAGCTCAATCTTACCTGCTGGGTTGTGCTCTGTTGGCTCTAGGTACTGGCCACGGCCAATGCGCGAGCGTGTTGCACTTGGGGTTTGTAGAATACGTGCCACTTTGCTGTCTAGCTTGTCACTTGGTGCTTTGCGTACACGACCGAATGGCATAATCAGAACGCGAAGTGTGCGGCCAATGACTTTGTTCGGGAAGTTTGCTAGGAACTCATCAACGGCGATTTCTGCTTGTTTTAAGCTATCTTGTAGACCCCAGTGAACCAAAGCCAAATCTTCAGCTGGACGACCATCTTGTTCAAAACGTTTTAGCGTCGCGGAGCTTAGGTATAGCTGACTGAGAATGTCACCTAAACGCGCAGATA
>NZ_JAWOWF010000342.1:0-301 GCF_033340295.1 Vibrio sp. 1401 | reverse complement strand
TTGAGATATCAGACAGAAGCGCTAGGTTGGCACTGTAACGGTTTAGCTGTTGGTAGTAGCGTTTCGTTGCATCTTTAGTCGGTGCCGATGAACCGAGACCATCGCTCAAACCAAACCAAATACTGCGAACGAGGTTACTCATGGTAAAGCTCACGTGGCCAGCTAACGCTTTGTCGAATTTCTCAACCGCGTCGCTCGCTTCTGAGTAAGCTGCGTTCATTTCTTCAAGTACATATGGGTGACAACGAATCGCACCTTGACCGAAGATGATCATCGAACGAGTCAGAATGTTTGCACCTTC
>NZ_JAWOWF010000341.1:0-719 GCF_033340295.1 Vibrio sp. 1401 | reverse complement strand
GCACTGCGCTTAATAAAAGGCAACCGTAAATGATGGCCGAACACATTGATCAATGCGCCCGCTACAATTAACGCGCCGCCAATGTATGTCCATAGTGATGGAGGTTCGCCAAAGAACACAATTCCTAACAGTACCGAAAAGACAATCTGCACGTAAGAGTAGGCTGATGCTTTACCTGCTTGTTGAGTTTGCATCGCCTTAGTCAGCCCAAGTTGACCAATTTGAGTGAACACGCCGACCAATACCAACATACACGTCAGGTAAAGATCTGGCATGACAAAGTTATCTCCCATAAACAGGATGGACGTTGGTAGCGCCACAAGTGGGAAGTAGAAAATGATCACCGAGCTGTCTTCGGTTTGGCTGAGCTTTCTTACAATGACATAAGCAATAGAGCTACCCAAAGCACCTAAAATAGCAATCATTACACTGAACATCGGAAGTGTTTGTGCAGATTCTACGCCGGTTTCTGGTCGAACCATGACGTAGACGCCGAGCAAACATAGCGCAATACAAATGAAGGTTGTGGGCTGAATCCGTTCTTTCAAAAAAATGACAGCGAGCAGCGCCGTAAATACCGGATGAATGTATTGGAAGATGGTTGCTTCTGCCAAAGGTAACGTGGTCACCGAATAGTAAACACACATCAGCGCGAAGGTGCCCACCGCGCCACGCGCTAAGAGTAGTGGTTTGTTGTTGCCCCAAACAGAGATTCGTTT
>NZ_JAWOWF010000340.1:0-719 GCF_033340295.1 Vibrio sp. 1401 | reverse complement strand
CACCATCAGCGGTTGGAACATCGTTATTGAGATCATCAACAGGCTGCTTGTTCGCATCAAGACCAAGTGTTCCAGTAATATCGACTGTGACATCTGGCGTGATGTTGCGATCCAACGGCTGGTCGCCTGCCGAGCTTGGCACGTCAGCAACTGGCAGAATTTGCACCGGAATCAGTTCTGTGGACGATTTTTCATCTGCAGAGCCCGTATCTTTAGTCACAAATCTCACAGGCAAAACGAAGTCGCCAGCATAATCTTCAGCCACGCGCATCGTTAAGCCTTCAAGGCCAACAATGTTTCCGCTTGCGTCGATATCCGCTTGGAATACGTATTTGCCGTTAATGAAATCAACGTCCGTACCCGTAATGATTAGGCCCGGCGGAATACCAGGTGAAGATGGGTCAATGATGATGGTCAATACGTCTTCCACACCATCAGGATTGATCACATCAATCTTGGAAGTAAGCTGAGCACCAAGATCGACAAAGTTGTCTTCTGAGCCTTCAATTTGTACGTCATCGGTCACGTCAATTTCGGCCGCGACACTGGTTTGCGGGGTAAGAACCGTTGGGAACTCCAACACCACGTCCGTTTGTCTTATTTCAGTTGCGTCTTTTTCAACCGAGTCTTCACCTAAGTCATTCACACGCGCGTAAATCGTCAAACCAATTTGCGATAAACCGCCGTTATCACCATTGTCAGTGTCGTCGTTCGGCGTC
>NZ_JAWOWF010000339.1:0-719 GCF_033340295.1 Vibrio sp. 1401 | reverse complement strand
TAATAGTGATAAATGGATGAAATCCCGGAAATTACTGGGGTGATACTTCAATATCTGCTACCTTTCCCACCATGGTTCATCAGAAATAAAAGTTACTTATGTCACAGTGGTTTACCGATTTACAAAACTATGTACAAGCGCATAGTCAGGATTGGAGCGGAAGTGTTCTTTTTATCACGTTAGCCAGTTTTATCGCATGGATCGCTTGGCGAGTGATCCGTTCACGTCTTGCAATTCTTGTCGAGAAAACCCCTTTTCATTGGGATAACATGTTGCTTGATGCGCTCACAACGCCAGTGAGCACACTCATTTGGTGTTGGCCTGCTACGGTGTCACTCGGCATCATTTTAGAAAGCGAACTGAATGACAAGATCAATTGGCTGAGCACGCTCAAGCTGATTCTTATTATCAGCGTCTTCGTATGGACCGTCATGCGACTGATCACCAATATCGAAGATTTCGTTCTGGAACAGAAAAACCGAGACGAAACCACCGTTCAAGCCATCGCGAAAGTCGGGCGATTATTCATCATCACTATCGGCGTATTAACCATCATGCAGGCATTTGGCTTGTCTCTGTCTGGTCTGCTGACGTTTGGTGGTGTGGGTGGCTTAATCGTAGGTCTTGCTGCAAAAGATTTGCTGTCGAACTTCTTCGGTGGTTTGATGATTTACTTCGATCGTCCATTCAAAGTAGGCGATTGGATTCGCTCTCCAGAT
>NZ_JAWOWF010000338.1:0-720 GCF_033340295.1 Vibrio sp. 1401 | reverse complement strand
CTATCACAGCTGCAGGCGTTGAAGTTGCTAAGAGCGAAGTTCGCCTTCCTGAAGGTGCTCTACGTACAACTGGTGAGTTCGAGATCAGCGTTCAACTTCACTCTGAAGTTTTCGCTACTGCGAAAGTACAGGTTGTTGCTGCTGAGTAATTCAGTATTAAGACGAAATACTAAAAAGCACCTCTTCGGAGGTGCTTTTTTTTTGGGGGGGCTGAAATTGAGTGATAAAAATTGGAGATTAAAACGCGAAAAGCAGATTGACGGAGAACACACTGTCGGCTTTGCTTAATCCCTCTGGTACTTTATCGTGGTATTGACGCGAGTGAGCAAGTTTCAATGCAATGTCTTCGGTAATGTCATTAGTGACACTGAGTTCGCTATCCACACGCGTATTACTTTTACCTGTAACGAGCGTGATATCAGCGGCAAAGCTCAAGTTATCCAGAGCATGCCACGTGGTATTGAGATTGCCACGGAAAATGCCTTCACGAACGATGTTAGGGAAGACGATATCGTCATCATCAATCTCATCCAAGTTCGGCTCCTGATAACGAAAACCAGGGCCAATCTCAGCTTCTAAGATAAAGTTTTCGGTGTAGGAAAACTGATAACCCAGACCGCCTGATAAGGTGTAATCTTTGAAATAGGCGCGATAGCGCGAATCAACGCCTTTAAAGCTTCCATCCAAGTAGGTTTTGGGTCCTAACTTGTAGTCACTTTG
>NZ_JAWOWF010000337.1:0-722 GCF_033340295.1 Vibrio sp. 1401 | reverse complement strand
CCTACCGGGAATGGCGGCAGCCTTCACCAGTTTGCCTGTACTTGGCGTTCCGGTTCAATCTCGCGCTCTAAAAGGCATGGACTCTTTGCTATCTATTGTACAAATGCCAAAAGGCATTGCAGTCGGCACGTTAGCGATTGGCGAAGCGGGCGCTGCAAACGCGGGCATCTTAGCGGCACAAATCCTAGGTACTCATGACGAAAGCATCATGGCGAAGGTAGAAGCGTTCCGCAATGAACAGACGGAAACCGTACTGGCTAACCCAAATCCAGCTGAGGATTAATCAGATGCATGTACTGGTTCTCGGATCAGGTCAGTTGGCTCGAATGATGTCTCTGGCTGGTGCACCACTGAACATCCAAATCTCGGCTTACGATGTCGGCAACGGTAACGTTGTCCATCCTCTTACCCAACAGGTGCTTGGTCATGGTTTGGAAAGTGCCATTGAACAAGTGGATGCGATCACCGCAGAGTTCGAACATATTCCTCACGATGTACTCGACATCTGTGAATTAAGTGGCAAGTTCCTCCCTAGTACCGCAGCCATCAAAGCAGGCGGTGACCGCCGTGTTGAAAAAGCGCTACTCGATAATGCTGGCGTGCGTAATGCAAAGTACTACGTGATTGAGACACGTGAAGATTTTGAACGCGCAATTGAACATGTTGGCATGCCTATGGTGCTGAAAAGTGCATTGGGTGGTTACGATGGTAAAGGCCAATGG
>NZ_JAWOWF010000336.1:0-723 GCF_033340295.1 Vibrio sp. 1401 | reverse complement strand
AAGACGCGACGGTTGCGCTTGAACATGCTATTCAAAACGGCGGCACAGAATACAAAACTGAAATTGGTCCGATGGAACTGAGTATCCCTGCCATTTACGGTATTGGTGAAAGCTTGCTTTATTTCGTTGATCGTTATGGCAAGCAGAGCATCTACGACGTCGATTTCCGTTTTTATGACGATGCAGACGATCGCTTAGCAAAATCGGACGTTGGCTTGTACGAGATAGACCATCTCACGCACAATGTTAAGCAAGGTAATATGGATGTGTGGGCTGGTTTTTATGAGCGCATCGGGAACTTCCGAGAAATTCGATACTTCGATATCGAAGGTAAACTGACAGGCCTTGTTAGCCGCGCAATGACAGCTCCGTGTGGCAAAATCCGCATTCCAATCAATGAATCCTCGGATGACAAATCGCAGATTGAAGAGTTTATCCGCGAATACAACGGCGAAGGCATTCAGCATATCGCACTGACAACGGATGACATCTATCAAACGGTGCAAACGTTGCGTGACCGCGGTATGGACTTTATGCCAACGCCAGACACCTACTACGAGAAAGTCGACGAGCGCGTAAAAGGACACGGGGAAGACGTCAGCAAACTTCGCGATCTGCAAGTTCTTATCGATGGTGCACCAACTAAAGACGGCATCTTGCTGCAAATATTCACCCAGACCGTAATTGGCCCTGTGTTCTTTGAGATCATCCAACGTAAAGGCA
>NZ_JAWOWF010000335.1:0-723 GCF_033340295.1 Vibrio sp. 1401 | reverse complement strand
GCGCTTGCTCCGACAGGGAGGTATTTTGCATCAATAATAAGCTCATTAGAGATCTTGGAAACAGCAGCTGAATTTGCAGAGTTCCAAGGTTTCATGACACACGTCGTTACGCCAAACAATCGGCCGTTAATTGGTCGAGGGGGGATCAGCGTTCAACCCACCGCACAATGGCAATCATTTGATTTTACAAACATATTAATCATTGGCTCAATTGGCGATCCTTTAGAATCGTTAGATAATATCGATCCTGCATTGTTCGATTGGATCAGAGAGTTACACCTAAAAGGCAGCAAAATAGTTGCAATTGACACTGGTATTTTTGTCGTCGCGAAAGCCGGTCTTTTGCAGCAAAACAAAGCTGTAATGCATTCTTACTTCGCCCACCTCTTTGGCGAACTGTTCCCTGAGATAACGCTCATGACTGAGCAGAAAGCACTCATTGACGGAAACGTCTATCTTTCGTCTGGACCTTACTCTCACTCAAGTGTGATGCTGGAAATAGTAGAAGAGTATTTTGGAAAGCACACTCGAAACCTTGGTAACCAGTTTTTAAGTACAATAGAGAGCAGTGGAAACTCTCATTCATACTGTGATGTTTTCCGTTACATGCAACACAGAGATGAGCTGATTCTAAAAATCCAAAAATGGATTCTCACCACGGATCTAGACATCGTCTCTATCAGTGATTTAGCGAATGAAGCTTGCTTATCAGAACGGCAGTTA
>NZ_JAWOWF010000334.1:0-724 GCF_033340295.1 Vibrio sp. 1401 | reverse complement strand
TGGGATCATAGTGAACTCGATCCCCTGTTGTTTGGCCAATGCGCTGAATTCCGCATTGAGGTTCGCCAAAACATCGTTGACCGCGAAGCCATGAACATTGACTTCCAACTTACCCGATTCCAAACGCGAAATATCCAGCAAATCTCCGATCAAATCTTCCGCCGCGCCTAACGCACTTTCGATGTGTGCCGACAACTTGCGGGTTTCGCTGTCTTTGGCTACTTCAGAAAGTGAAGACGCAAACAAACGGGCGGCATTGAGCGGCTGCATCAAGTCGTGACTTACGGCCGCTAAAAAACGCGATTTCGATTTCGATTCCAAATCCGAACGCTGCGTCGCTGCCACCAACTGCTTATTGAGTTGCTCCAACTCTCTAGTGCGCGCACGCACTCGTTCTTCTAACGTTTCATTGGCGTCTTTCAGTGCTTGCTCGGCATCGCGGAATACGGTGATGTCCGTAAAGCTCATTACAAAACCACCGCCGGGCATCGGGTTACCCTGCACTTCAATCACTCGTCCATCAGGGCGCACACGGGAAGAGGTATGTCGTGTACCTTGCTCAAGGTGATACACGCGGCGGCGTACATGGTCTTCAGGATCTCCGGGGCCACACAAACCTTGCTCAGCATTGTGGCGAATCACATCAGCAATCGGTCGGCCGACTTGAATCAATCCGGGCGGGAATACAAACAGCTCTAGGTAACGCTGGTTCCACGCCACCAGC
>NZ_JAWOWF010000333.1:0-724 GCF_033340295.1 Vibrio sp. 1401 | reverse complement strand
GCACTTGCTGTCGTAGTACAAGTTGGTATCACTTTGGCTCTCAAAGGGCGCGTCGATGATATCGATATCGTACGTTCCGTTTTCTTTGGTTTGTTAATCACGCCCTGGGCCGTTTACTTCCTATCTGTGGTGGTAGATCAGTTAGAAGAGTCTCGTCAACGATTGACGAAGCTGGTTTCTAAATTGAAAGACATGCGTTCACGCGACCAAGAACTGAACTTCCAACTACAGCAGAACATCGAAAAGCTCAATCTAGAGATTGAAGAGCGGATTAAAGCGGAAGAAGCGCGTGAAGAGGCGATGCAGGATCTAGAAAATGAGGTTTTCCAGCGTGAGCGAACGCAATTAGAGTTAGCAGAGCGTACCGCCTTGTTACGTTCATTCATCGATGCGTCACCTGATTTGATTTATTACCGTAATGCCGATGGCGTCTTCTCTGGTTGTAACCGAGCGATGGAAGAGTTAACGGGCAAGAAAGAGCATCAACTTGTCGGCTTGAGCCCGTGGGATGTCTACAGTAAAGAAATTGCGCAGCCAATCGTAGATACCGACCAAAAAGTCTTTAGCGACAACCAAGCGATCACTTACGAGCAATGGTTGGAATACCCTGATGGGCGAAAACACTATTTTGAATTGCGCAAAGTACCATTTTATAGCAAAGACGGTCGCCACTTAGGATTGGTTGGTTTTGGGCGAGACATTACTGAGCGTAAGCGTCATGAAG
>NZ_JAWOWF010000332.1:0-725 GCF_033340295.1 Vibrio sp. 1401 | reverse complement strand
TGATGATGTGATTGCGCTGAACTAACGCGATTAAACGAGCTAGACTGAATTCTTCTGTTGCCGCAGACATGCGGTCGCGCCAGTGTTCTAGTGGTAAGCCTTCACTATCGAGTAGCAAGCCTTTGCTATTTGCTAAACCACACACTCGAATCACGATACCTTTTTCTGCCAGTTTGGATTGCTGACGTTGGATCTGATCCACCAGCTCACCGCCAACACCACCAACACCAACAACAAACACATCGAGGAAGTATTTCGAGTTAAATAGGTTTTCGTGACACGCTTTGATCGCCTCAGAAATTTTGTCTTCCGGAATTACCGCAGAGATAGCACGCTCTGAAGAACCCTGCGCAATCGCGACGATATTAACGTTCACTTCCGCAAGAGAAGAGAAAAAACGTGAAGCAACACCACGAGATGTACGCATGCCGTCACCAACCAAGGTAACGATAGAAACATCATCGATAAAATCAACCGGTTCCAATAGACCGTCTTTTAGTTCAAGCTCAAACGCATCCGCCAGAACTTGTTGAGCTTTCAGCTTATCATCAGCCTCGATACAGAAGCTGATGCTGTACTCAGACGATGATTGAGTAATTAATACAATAGAGACACCAGCAGAAGACATCGCACCAAATACTCGGCTCGCCATGCCTACCACCCCCTTCATACCTGGGCATGATACGTTAACCATGGTTAGGTCGTTAAGCGTTGTAATACCTTTG
>NZ_JAWOWF010000331.1:0-725 GCF_033340295.1 Vibrio sp. 1401 | reverse complement strand
TTCTTTCCACAACAGAGAGACCTGCTGCTTCAACAATTTCTAGGAAATCATCACTACGGTAGAAACGGCTATTACCATTGGCTAGGCAGGTAAAGTAAAGCGAGGTAGCATTTAAGCTGTATGACGCGCCCGCGTATTTCTGCGCATCCCAAAACAGTTCGAGAACGTAAACGGTATCGCCCGCGCTCAACTGCGCCTTCACTTTCTTCAAAATATTTAAAATTTCAATTGGAGAGAAACAATCTAAGAACTGGCTCATCCACCAAATATCGGCATGATCAGGCAATGTTTGGGCTTTATCAAGCATATTGGCAGGATACGGATGCACGCGCTCGCTGAGCTGATTCTCTGCCACGTTCGACATCGCGACTTCCAATTGCTGCGGCAAATCAACAATGGTCACATGCACATCTTTATCGTAGTTGCAGCACTGCATTGCCCATTTACCCGTATTGCCACCGATATCGACAATATGTTTTGGCTCATTGGCAAACACTTCTTTAAGCAGCAATGGGAAAGAACGATCCGAATAGAAGTGATCAAACTTAAACCAGCTCTGCTTAGCTTGCTCAGGTAATGTCGACAACCCTTGATAGATGGTTTCCCAATCGCCCAGCTCTTTCAATCCAGCAGGTTTGCCGTCTTTGATTGCTTCAGTCAGGTGCATCATCGCGGCATAACAAACGTCGGCCGTGAAATCCATGTTTGCTTGGGTCATGCCATCG
>NZ_JAWOWF010000330.1:0-726 GCF_033340295.1 Vibrio sp. 1401 | reverse complement strand
CACAAAGCGAGGATCACAAACACCAACCCCATAAGTTTGTGCTGGTAAGTGCGGAACTTCTCATTCTCCAGCAACCCTTTCCCTAATGTACCAGCCAACGCTACCAATAACAGGTTGAACAAAAGGCCAAGAACGTTCAACAACAAACCAAGCGCCAGCATCTGCTCGCCGGATGAAGCGGTAATATTGCTCGAAACGAACTGAGGCAAAAACATCACAAAAAAGACCAACGCTTTAGGGTTGAGCAAATTGCTCATTAATGCACGTTGATAGTAGGTCGATGCCATCTTATTTTTTTGATCAAGCTCTGGAGCAGATGAAGCTTCTGCTCTCAAGCAATCCCACCCCATTTTAAGTAGGTACGCACCACCTAAAAGGTGAAGTACTTTGAGTGCCACAGGGCTCATCGCAATCAGGGTTGAAACCCCCATCGCAGCAAGTAAAGTAAGGATAAGGCCAGACGTCGCGTTCCCCAGACTGGCAAATAGGCCAACCTTTTTGCCGTAGCTCATACTTGAGCTCGCAATCAGCAACATCTCAGGGGCAGGCAAAGGCAATAAGGCGATAACCGCCGTGAGATAAATAGGAAGTACAGCTAAATCGATCATGATGGAACAGGTTTCTACAACAAGGTGGCGAATCTTATACCAATAAATCAAACTCGACCAGATTAAATAACTTTAAATCCAGCCATATTTAGAAAGGATAAATCACCAATTCACTCAT
>NZ_JAWOWF010000329.1:0-726 GCF_033340295.1 Vibrio sp. 1401 | reverse complement strand
ATTTACGAGACAAAAGACTACCAACGCGCTGATGCCCACGTGAAAGAGTTGTCTCAACGTCTGAAAAACACCATTGATGTTCCGGGAGCCACCATTGCTCGTCTTTCTAGTGATGAATTCGGTCTGCTTTTCCCGCACATGGATGAGAGCGAACTGCGCATTCTCGCGGACAGCATCGTCAACTGTGTCAATGGCCTAAACACTGATCCAACTGGCTTAGCAAAACCAAAAGCCTCGCTTGGTGTGGCACACAGCAAAGATCAGAAAACGCGTTCTGAAGTCCTTTCTATGGTGGATAACGCACTATCGAAAGCCAAAGCACAGCCAGACAAACCATACGGCTTCATTGGTAGCGATACGCCATCAAACTTGATGGGTAAACAGCAATGGAAAGCGTTGGTTGAAGAAGCAATCCACAGCGATTGGGTGAAATTCCGCTTCCAAGCTGCGAAGAATACTTGGGGCAAAGTGTTCCATAACGAAGTGTTCTCAAGCATCGAAAAAGATGGCGAGACTTACCGTGCTAACCAATACTTATTTGCATTGGAACAGTTGGATGCGACCAACATCTTCGACCAATACGTGATTGAGTCGATGATTAAGATGCTAGAAAGCGGCGAGCTTAACGATCCAGTCGCGATTAACATCGCGCAAAGCAGCTTGTCTCAGCCATCGTTCATTCGCTGGACAACCAACATGTTGGAGAAACACTCAAAAGTGGCGTCT
>NZ_JAWOWF010000328.1:0-727 GCF_033340295.1 Vibrio sp. 1401 | reverse complement strand
GTGAGAATTTCAGTTCCATCCTCATCATTTAAGGCAAAGCGGACACCTGCAAACACATCATTTTGACCGATGTTCTGTGCGTTATTTCCCCGACTATCATAGAGGTACTCTCCAATAAGGCCGACATCCCAAACCGTATCAAAAGCGCCGACGATGGTATATTCGAAACCCGTCACCACGCCAACATGATGGTCATAACTATCTCGATATACACTTTCAAGCTTCCATAACCAATCTCCGACAATGCCTTGAACATCAATACCGACATGACTCATCAGCGCATAATATGGTTTGAGTTCACCTTGCTCGAATCGAAAATAGGGATCTCGATTGGTCCCGAACAAATAGCTCAAACCAATATCCCAATCACCCAGCATTTTGGAATATCGAAATGCCACATCAATGTGTTTCTCTTCCCTACTCGATTCATAAATAGCGTTGTCAGAAACAACAGTCTCCGTACGTAAACGTCCGTCTTGACCAGCAAAAGTACGCTCCCGAAAATAAGGAAGTACCATGGCATGAAAAGCGCCCCAATCTTTAATCACCGTAAAGTGTACCATTGGCTGACCCAGTTTATCTTCGCCATCAACCGCTTCCACGGCATCTGTTTGGTTCACAACATCAACCAGATGCGCGGACTCGGTGACGCCCCAAAACACTTTACTGATCCCAACTCTAAGCTCGTAATCATCCCAATACGTGAGAAAAAGCGCTTCTCTAATGT
>NZ_JAWOWF010000327.1:0-727 GCF_033340295.1 Vibrio sp. 1401 | reverse complement strand
GGATTGGAAGTGTTGCTGATTAAACGTTCAAATCCGAATCGGCCTTACCATGGTGTCTGGGCATTACCGGGCGGGTTTGTCTTTGATAAAGACTTGACCAGCGAAGGCGGACGTCCGGCAGATGAAAACTTTGAAGCGGCGCGCCGACGCATTTGCCGCGAGAAGATTCATACCTATCCTCGTCACTTCAGCGAAGCGTTTATCGACGGTGATCCTAAGCGCGATCCGGAAGATTGGAGCTTAAACATCACCCACTACGCATTGGTTGACCGCAATAACGTCGAGCAAATCAACAATGCTGGCGTGCCCGAGTGTCAGCTCAAATGGTTCCCATTGCAGGCGATCCTCAATGGGGAAGAAACCCTAGCGTTTGATCACCAGAAAACCATCGAAAAAGCATGGCAGAAACTGCGTGCTTCGATTGAGTACACATCAGTGCTGCTGTTCGCACTCGATAAAGAATTTTTGGTCGCAGACATCATTTCTGCATATCAAGAATTTGGCATCGACATCAGCCGCATGACCATAAAACGCCGTTTGATCGACTCAGGTGTGTTGAAGCCGACCAACAAAGTCGCGTCCACCAACAAAGGCAAAGGCGGTAAGCCAGCCATGGTGTACACGCTGACAAGCGATGAAGTGACCTTTTTTCAAAACTGTTTGCGTGGCTAAACGCAAACAATCAGACAGACAAGGAGGCTGCCACGACTGGTCGAGGTAACCATCA
>NZ_JAWOWF010000326.1:0-728 GCF_033340295.1 Vibrio sp. 1401 | reverse complement strand
TCATTGCGGGTTCAACGGTGGTGGGTTTCCTTGTCGCAGAATTTGGCTCGGATATGATTCTGTACACCGCGATGGTGGGGGTGTTCTTTTCATTGCTTTTCGCGATGCGCAGCATCAATCCAATGCCTGTCACTCGCGGTGACCAGCATGCTGAACGTCCGAAATTATCTACACTGCTTACCGATAAATCAGTGGTGAAGTTCTTGGTTTTGGTGTCGCTTATCCAAGGTAGCCATGCGGCGTACTACGGCTTTAGTGCCATTCACTGGAAAGCGGCGGGTCACTCAGAAGACGTGATCGGCTACTTGTGGAGTCTGGGCGTTGCGGCAGAAGTGGCTGTGTTTGCATTGAGTAAGCGTCTGTTTGCTGGCTGGGCTCTGCGCACGCTGTTTATTGTTGCAGCTTGTGGTGTGATGATGCGTTGGGGAATGACCGCTGCAACAACGTCTATCGTTGCGTTGGTTATCGTGCAACTTCTGCACGGTGTGACATTCGCGACGGCGCACATTGCGGCCATTCAATACATCCAAAACTCTGAAGAGCACAAAATGGTGGCGCTGCAAGCGCTATACAATGCAATTCCGCTTGGCGCATTTATCGCGCTGATGACGGTGCTCAGTGGTTGGGGTTACGAGCACTGGGGGGCGCTGGTGTTCTGGGGTATGGCGGCAATGGGCCTATTGGCGCTGTTCATCAAATTGGACCCTCAAGAGCCTAGCCACAACGTG
>NZ_JAWOWF010000325.1:0-728 GCF_033340295.1 Vibrio sp. 1401 | reverse complement strand
CTGGTCGTGTATATAAACTTATTGACCTAAAAGGTCCTATTTCTCGAATTGATTTGTCGAAGCAAAGTGAGCTTGCGCCTGCGAGTATCACCAAAATCACTCGAGAATTAATCGAAGCACACTTGATTCATGAAACTACCGTACAAGAGGCGACAAGTCGTGGTCGTCCTGCCGTAGGTCTACAAGTTAACAACGAAGGTTGGCAGTTTCTGTCGATGCGTTTAGGTCGTGGCTATCTGACTATTGCTCTGCATGAGTTGGGTGGCGATGTCTTGATCGATACCAAAATCGAAATTCATGAACGTGACCAAGACGATGTTCTTGAGCGTCTGCTCTACGAAATTGACGATTTTTTTCAGACGTATGCCGATCAGCTCGATCGTGTTACTAGCATCGCGATTACGCTTCCAGGCCTTGTAAACTCTGAGCAGGGCGTGGTGCTGCAAATGCCTCACTATAACGTCGAAAACCTTGCTTTGGGGCCAGAGATTTACAAAGCGACGGGTTTGCCGGTCTTTATTGCCAACGATACGCGTGCTTGGGCTTTAGCTGAAAAGCTCTTTGGTCATTCCCAAGAAAATGACAACTCTGTTCTTATTTCGATTCACCATGGTTTAGGCGCCGGTATCATTCTTGATGGGCGAGTTCTTCAAGGCCGCCACGGTAATATTGGTGAACTAGGGCATATTCAAATTGATCCCAACGGGAAGCGATGTCACTGTGGCAAC
>NZ_JAWOWF010000324.1:0-728 GCF_033340295.1 Vibrio sp. 1401 | reverse complement strand
GTATAGCATAATGCAATTAAAGCTCAGTGATCGACTTTTCCCGTCAATAGCCCTACTATTCATCGCGAGATCAACGACCAAGAAACGCGCGCTGCGCAAAGTGAACAAAAACCCTATGATTACCTTCTCTGATATTCAGTTACTGCGTGGCGGTAAACCTCTTTTAGACCAAGCATCGGCAACCATTCACCCAGGTGACAAAGTGGGTCTGGTTGGCAAAAACGGCTGTGGTAAATCGACCTTATTTGCTCTACTGAAAGATGAACTGTCGATTGACGCGGGCTCGTTCAGCCAACCTCAGCATTGGGAATTGGCGTGGGTAGCGCAGGAAACACCGGCTTTAGAACGCAGCGCACTGGAATACGTCATTGATGGTGATCGCGAATACCGCGGTCTTGAGCAACAGCTAGCGGTTGCCGAAGAAAAAGACAACGGTACGCTGGTGGCAGAAATTCACGGCAAGATCGAAACCATTGGCGGTTATAGCATCCGTGCCCGTGCGGCAGAATTGCTTGACGGCCTTGGCTTTAGCCAAGAACAGATGAGCTGGAACTTAACTCAGTTCTCTGGTGGTTGGCGTATGCGCCTTAACTTGGCTCAAGCACTATTGTGTCGTTCCGATCTACTACTGCTCGACGAACCAACCAACCACTTGGATTTGGACGCCGTAATGTGGCTAGAACGCTGGCTGCAAAACTACCCTGGCACACTGATCTTGATCTCGCACG
>NZ_JAWOWF010000323.1:0-728 GCF_033340295.1 Vibrio sp. 1401 | reverse complement strand
TACCACGCTTTAAAGTTACAAATTCACTATTGATGCTTGCTACTCGATAACCGTTAAACAGTTCACCCTGTTCGACAAGTCGGTTATTCATGATTGCGACACATTCGGTATTTGGCTTACAGACAATGCTGTTCAGTGTCGGCAAGCGGTATTGTTTCGCTTTGGGCTTGGCAGACACCTCTGCTGGTTTTTGCCAACCAAGTGGTGCAGTTGGATCCTGATTTGCCAAGACTGAACCAGACAAGGCGATAGCCGCGATTGAGATAATGAGTTTTTTAACCACCGATAAACTCCTCTCGAGAACCTAATGTGTACACTTCAAGCACTAACTTCGCTTTTGGATATTCTTCTACTTTGTAACTGAAGCTACGCCAAAAATAGCTGGCAGGTAAGCTCTCTAACTTGTTTAAGGAGTTGGCGATAGAAAAGTAGTCACCAGTGAGCTCCATGCGTACTGGGTGTACGTAGTAGCCAGAGTATTGTGATGCTTCTTTATCTTCTGTGATCGGCTCAGATGGCAGAGTCTGCAATGACACCAAGTGAATGCCACTTTGCTGCTCTAATACGCTCTCTAATACGCCCGCCATTTGTGAAGGCGTTACCAAGTGTTCAATAATTTGCGACAACTGCATCGAAAGATGCTGACTTTCCGTCAACAGGTTGGAAATTTCCAAATCAATATCTGCGTTTGGATCTTTCTTCAATTGAGCCTTAACACGTAAAATATC
>NZ_JAWOWF010000322.1:0-729 GCF_033340295.1 Vibrio sp. 1401 | reverse complement strand
CACGCTTCTCAGCCGCAAGCTCGAATTCCAGATCCTGAGCATGTTGGTACATCGCCGCTTCTAGTCGACTGATTTCCTTCTCCAATTGTTGTGGAGACATCACTTCGTAAGTTTGAGATGGTTCAGCCACTTTAGACAGTGGCACTTGCTTAGTATTGCGTTGACGTTTGGACTTAGTAATGTCGCCCAATTCCATACTATCCTTGATATTACGTTTTAACGCTTGCGGCGTAATGCCCATTTTCTCGTTGTACGCTTGCTGCTTCTCACGACGACGATTGGTTTCATCCATCGCTTTTTTCATCGATTTTGTAATGCTATCCGCATAGAGAATCGCTTTACCCTCAATGTTTCGCGCAGCACGACCTATCGTCTGAATGAGTGAACGTTCTGAACGCAAGAAACCTTCTTTGTCGGCATCCAAAATTGCCACCAGCGAGACTTCCGGCATATCCAAACCTTCTCGAAGCAAGTTGATACCCACTAAGACATCGAACTCACCTAAGCGCAAATCTCGAATGATCTCGACGCGCTCTACCGTGTCGATGTCGGAGTGAAGATAACGAACACGAACATCATGCTCATGCAGATATTCCGTTAAATCTTCCGCCATTCGTTTGGTCAGAGTCGTAACAAGAACACGTTCCTCTTTGGCGGCACGAATACGAATTTCAGACAACAGATCATCGACCTGAGTCGCGACTGGTCGAACTTCGAGTATTGGATCCA
>NZ_JAWOWF010000321.1:0-730 GCF_033340295.1 Vibrio sp. 1401 | reverse complement strand
TCTCGTCATGCAACGCGACGTGTAGATTTGGTTATCGGTGTTTCATACAAAGCCGATCTTAAGCTAACGAAGAAAGTGATTCGCGAAACGCTAGAAAAAGATCCTCGTATTTTGAAAGATCCTGATATGACTATCGGTGTTCTAACACTAGCAGATTCTTCAGTTAACTTCGTAGTGCGCCCTTGGGTTAAAACTGCGGATTACTGGGGTGTGTACTTTGATTCAATGCAAGGCATTAAAGAAGCATTGGACGAGAACGGTATCGAAATTCCATTCCCACAAATGGATGTTCATTTGAACCGTGTCGAATCTTAATACGAACGACAGATAATCTAAAAAGCGAGGCACTAGCCTCGCTTTTCTGCTACCAACTTAAGACGCTTGGATGCTCGGTTCTACTGGGCTATCCACCATCAACTTTTTGATATCACGCCAAAGCATGCTCATCACAACCAGACTTAACGCAATGTTGGATAGCGGGAATGCAATCCAAATGCCTGTCACACCCAACAGTTTTGGCATGATGAACAAGAACGGCAGTTGGATAAGCATATTGCCCACCGTCACAAACATCGCCTTACTGCCTTTGTTGACCGATTGATAGTAAGCCCCTGCTACCACTAAGAAACCATCCAGAAACAGTGCGAACATGTGGAGACGAATTCCCATCACGGCACTTTCGATAAGCTGCTGATCCGCGTCATTAAAGACGGATACGAGCTGGTACGGG
>NZ_JAWOWF010000320.1:0-730 GCF_033340295.1 Vibrio sp. 1401 | reverse complement strand
TTCTTCAATCGCGAACAGCCTCTCTAGAGTACTCTCGACAATATCATCTCGGCCAATCGCATCTGCTAGTTTTAGCTGCTCAACTAACCACTCAACCGAGTCAACTCGTGCTAATGATGTGGGAAATTGAACCAGCTCGATAGGTTTGTAGACCTGTGCGAGCTGCGACTTTGTCAGAGGTTTTGAGCTAAAGCTTTCTGCATGCACAGTGCCGACGCCACCAGCCGCCAAAGCAACCAGTGGAATCCACCATAACACGTATCCTGTTACTGACGTCTCTCGCTCCATACAGGAAGCAATTCACCTTGCACACCAAAACGGTAACGTTCTTCATGCCAACCAAGCCCAAATAGACTTAATACGTTGTCGTAATAATGATCGTTTTTGTCCACCACAAGTTCATTTTGAGCACGACGAAACTGCGCCTCCAACAGTGCAGATTCATCAGAAGCCGCGAGCAACGGAAGAGCCGCAGCAGAAAAACCTGCGCTTCCTGCTTGGGTATATTTACCCGTTTCAGTATTTACTTCTCTCGCTGGCGCACCAAGGGCTTTGGTTGCCGCCACAAACGGCTGCATTTTTTGCACTAATACCGCTTTTTCTGAAACTTGGTCATTTAACATGCCCACCCAAAGATAAGTGCGGATCGCGTTGTAACTGCCTATCGGCCCAGTGACCCCATCTGAGCTATAACGACCATTTCTCAATGTCGCCCAGTCTGGGCTAAAGC
>NZ_JAWOWF010000319.1:0-733 GCF_033340295.1 Vibrio sp. 1401 | reverse complement strand
GGTTCCAGTTACCCAAACCACGTGACGCACCTTTCATTTCTTGGTTTACTTTCGCTGCCCCAAAGAACAGACCGAAGTTCACACCCGTAGTACGGTCAGTTTCAGACATACCTAGAACTGAGAAGTCGACGCCTTTTACTTCGTTTACTTGGCCATGCAGTACCGCCAAACGAACACCACCAACAGCAGAGTTTGATGGAGCGTTAGTATGGTCGATCGTTGAAAACATCACAGGGGTGCTGTTCGCAAGAGCAACAGGTGATGCGATAGTGGCTGCAACAGCCAATGACGTCATAAGCTTTTTCATTTTTATCTCCATGATGGTAAGCAGTAATTTACAACATAGTGTAATGTTCAGATTTTGCGCTATTCGGACACAAAAAGTGTTAGCAATAGGTCATATTTAACAATCTGACTATCCTAGAAAAAATTCATCTCAGTTATTTTTCTGTTTTTCCACTGACGCTGCCGGAACGCATCCCTCACAATTCACATCTTCTTTTACCTGCACTGAAAAATGCACAGTGGGCAAACGCCAGACGCAAAAAAGCCGAGGTTCACACCTCGGCTTTTTGTTCTACTCGGCTTGGAATAGCGCGGGATGATTACATCATGCCCATGCCACCCATACCGCCCATACCACCCATGTCAGGCATGCCTGCACTTTCTTTTTGTGGTAGGTCAGTTACCATCGCTTCTGTTGTGATCATTAGACCAGCGACAGACGCTGCAA
>NZ_JAWOWF010000318.1:0-734 GCF_033340295.1 Vibrio sp. 1401 | reverse complement strand
GCATCTTTCCTTACAGTCGGCTCGAATACGCCAAGATACAAACAAGATACGTGCCATAAATTTTATTTATATTTATCAATGACTTACAGACAAGAGAGGAAACCAAACTTCCGGTTTACGGAAAGCAAAAAAATTAGGGGGAAAACTCTAATTTCCTCAAAGTGGATACTGTTATTAGGAATTCTTTCGGCAGGACAAACTTTCGCTAACTCGGACCAAACCACCTTCTCATCGGAGGAGCTAAAGGCCGTTGTCGCGAAACATTTTGAACAAGAAGTAGACCGCGTAGCCAAGTCCAACCAATGGGGCGAGTACCAACTGGAGTACGACTTGTGGGTGCCAGGTTCTGCCAACCATTTACCCAAATGCGATGCCAAATTGGTGATCACGGGTCGCGATAACCAACCTTTGCCAGTCGGTAACTTAAAGCGTTCCGTCAGTTGCGAAGACCTTACTGCTCCTTGGCGAATCAATGTCACGATCAAATCCTCGGTCACACTGCCAGTGGTGGTTGCGGCGACGACTGTAGGTCGCAGTGAAGTGGTGACAGCCAATCATCTGAAATTGGAAACTCGAACCATTTCGCGCTCGGACGATTTCTACACCGATCCTAAACACGCCATCGGCTTGGAAACCACGCGTCGACTCCGAGCCGGACAAGTCGTCGATCCAACCAACTTAAGTGCCCCCGCTTTGATTGAGAAAGGCAATGAAATCATCATCATTGCTAGCAA
>NZ_JAWOWF010000317.1:0-735 GCF_033340295.1 Vibrio sp. 1401 | reverse complement strand
GCCAAAAGGAGGGAAATCCACCCACAAACCTAAAGGATATGGGTGGGAAATGACCCATTTATGAGGAGCAGCTGATCTCCATCTTTTTCCCCCACTCTGGCGGCAATTTGGCATACGCCTCAAACTCTGGTTGCGAATCGTATGGATGGCGAAGTATCTCAGCAAGACGGTGAACTTCGCTGAAATCCCCTTCCTCAGCTTTATCGATAGCCAATTGCGCAAGGTAGTTGCGAAGAATGTATTTCGGGTTGGCTTGGCGCATCTGTTCACAACGCTGCTCGGCTGAAATCAGCTCACCAATTTGATCTACCTCCAGCTCACATCGAGACAAATACAAATCAAGCCACGCTTGGGCGGCTTCCCGGTCAATAAACAAATCAATGACCTCTTGCGCTGGCTGTTTATCGAGGTTGGACAACGCTCTAAAGAATCGCGTGTAGTCGGTATGATTCTGATTAAGCAGTTCAAACATCGACTCAAACAAACGTCCGTCTTCTGCAATTTTTGTTTTCAAACCAAGCTTACTGCGCATCAAGCAGCTAAACTGCTGGCTTAAACGCCCTTCAAATTGGCTCAGTGCCTGTTCTAAATCTTCTCGCTCGACGAGCGGTGATAAGGCATGTGCCAAAGCAGAAAGATTCCACAGGGCAATTCGCGGTTGCTGCTCGAACGCATAACGCCCCTGATAATCAGAATGGTTACAAATGTACCCCGGTTCATAATCGTCGAGAAAAC
>NZ_JAWOWF010000316.1:0-735 GCF_033340295.1 Vibrio sp. 1401 | reverse complement strand
GGGTTACTCGCCAGAGTTAATTGCGACCTGCATGGAGAACTTTCTTAAAGCCATGTTTATTATTGCTGGTCTAGCAGTTGGCCTCGCAGTTCCTGGGCTGTTATTCTACCGCCGCAGACCGATAGTATAAGGACCCGACATGATCATTAGTATGATTGCCGCGATGGCAGACAACCGCGTTATTGGCAAAGATAATCAAATGCCTTGGCATCTTCCTGCGGATTTTGCTTGGTTTAAACGTTGTACGATGGGGAAGCCCGTCGTAATGGGAAGAAAGACTTACGATTCAATTGGTCGCCCTTTGCCAGGACGTTTGAATATTGTCATTAGCCGAGATGAATCATTGAGTATTGAAGGCGTTACGACGGTGACTTCAGTTGAAAAAGCGTTAGAGGCTGCGGGTGATGTTGAAGAACTAATGATCATTGGTGGTGGTGCTATCTACGCTTCTTGTTTAGCGATGGCAAATAAACTGTACGTTACACATATTGATGCTGTAGTTGAAGGTGACACACAGTTCCCAGACTGGGGTAATGAGTTCAAAGAGACATATTCTGAAACCTACCAAGCGGATGAGAAAAACGCTTATAGCATGCGTTTTACGATTTTAGAAAAATAATCAAATTGAGCCTAATAAGAAAAGCACCGCAAATACGGTGCTTTTTTGTTTTCTTGTCCGGTAATCAGAGCCGTTAACTGAGAGCGTCTTGAGTGAAGACTTGCTTGTCTTCCCAA
>NZ_JAWOWF010000315.1:0-736 GCF_033340295.1 Vibrio sp. 1401 | reverse complement strand
TCCCACTGGGCCCAATCGATATTGGTTTCTAGTACTTCATTACCACAAGCCTGCTGCACCTTGGTTACATTTTCTGTCATGGTATTTTCTGTCAACATGCGCTTCGCTTTTACTTCGATACTTGCATTTGCCGACATGCTTACCATTGTGCACGATACTAATCCTAGCCATAACGCTGATTTCAACTTCATTCGGTATACTCCATTATTTATAAACCCATCAATACAGAACGTCATACCAAGCTAGTCTAGCAACAGTGATATCTCAAAAATGATTAATTTTTAACCTTTACTTCCTTTACGATCAGCATCTCAGTCTGAAAGAATATCACTAACGGTCTGCTCAATTAGCGCCCTTGCAATAGTGCCTGTTGGTGCCACTGGTGGCATTTCTTTCACACCGAACCATTGTGCATCGGATAACTCCGTATAATCCGGATTGAGCTCACCAGAATCATAATCGGCGAGGAACGCCATCATCATACTGGATGGAAAGGCCCAAGGCTGACTGCCAAAGTAACGAATGTTTTTCACGTGAATGCCCGTTTCTTCATGCACTTCGCGCGCGACACAGTCTTCTAAGGTTTCTCCCGCCTCTAAAAAGCCCGCAATCACGGTGTACATGCCATTTCGATGCCTTGGGTGCTGCGCTAGTAAAATCTGATTTTCTTTACGCACAGCAACGATGATGCATGGGAAAATGCGCGGGTAGTGCAAAGTTCGACACTCTCCGCATT
>NZ_JAWOWF010000314.1:0-736 GCF_033340295.1 Vibrio sp. 1401 | reverse complement strand
TCAGTCATCGCGCTGCCGATATTTTTTGAAACAGATTTTATGTTGTCGATATGGTTGGGAGATTATCCTGATGGTGTACTGACTTTTATCAAGCTATTTTTAGTTCTTGCGTTTGTAAACCTTACGACGGTTGGTCTTCAAACGGCTATACAAGCAACCGGAGACGTAAAGGCTTACCAGTCAACTATTGGGTCAGTGCTGCTGCTAACTGTGCCATTGGCCTATATTTTCCTATCGTTAGGTTATCCCCCTTACACCGTTATTGTTGTTTCCATTTTTATGGAGGTAGTTTCTTGTGGAATGAGGCTCGCTTTTCTCAAGCTCAAAGCCGGGTTATCCATTAAGAAATATATATTATTTGTCATCAACAAAGCACTTCAAGTACTAATACCAACGATAGTCGTATTGTTTTCATTAACGATAAGTTTCGAGCAAAGTATTTTAAGGTTTATTTCTACCACTTTGGTTTCATTCGGGATGATTAGCTTTTTAACGTATTGGCTGGTGTTAGGTGTAGAAGAAAAGAAAATGATAAGACTAAAGGTATAAGAGCATGACAGCGAAAAAGTTGGTGATGGTTGGCTATACACATGACACAAACCTTGGTGATCAAGTGATAGTAGATAGTGCAGAATATCTTATAAAGAAGAATATTATAGATAATGAATTCTCTGTTGAAAGGTTTAACCTAAATTATTCAAACGAATTTAATAGTTTTAAAAAATTAAAAAGAAAA
>NZ_JAWOWF010000313.1:0-739 GCF_033340295.1 Vibrio sp. 1401 | reverse complement strand
TGTGAATGTGTACGTATATTTGAAGAGTTGGCAGCAGCAGTTTGGCTTTCTCTACCGTGACATTCAGTTGGTACGCACGATCATGTATTTGGTCATGGTATTAGTGATTGGTGTGGCGTGTTTCAATATCGTCTCGACATTGATGATGGCGGTGAAGGACCGCGCAGCAGAGATCGCGATTTTGCGTACGATGGGGGCAAAAGATGGTCTGATTAAACGTATTTTCGTTTGGCAGGGCGTCTTCTCTGGAGTGTTTGGTAGCCTTGTCGGTAGCCTTGTTGGTGTGTTGGTTGCGTTGAATTTAACTCCAATCATTAAGGGGCTTGAAGGCTTAATAGGACACCAGTTTTTATCGGGTGACATCTACTTTGTGGACTTTCTTCCATCGCAGTTGCATTGGCCTGACGTCGCATTGGTGTCGACCACCGCTATCGTATTAAGCCTATTGGCCACTTGGTACCCAGCTTCTCGCGCAGCGAAACTGAACCCTGCCGCGGTTTTGAGTGCTAAGTAGCGAAGGAAGGAAAGCTAGCCTCGTAGACATCGTTGTTAGCGATGACTTATTTTGCTAAGTACTCTAGATACAAAAAAGGACCTTTCATGGTCCTTTTTTGTACTCATTAGCATCTTTTCATTCTTTGCTTACATTTCATTTCAGCTTTATTGTCGTTTGAACCTCAAGCCATGTCGCAACGAATGATTTTAGCGTCTTATCCGCTTATCTTACTTTTCGTTTTTG
>NZ_JAWOWF010000312.1:0-739 GCF_033340295.1 Vibrio sp. 1401 | reverse complement strand
TCAGAAGATGAACTCGCCGTTGGTGATTCTCTTCATCGCGATTTATGCGCTACGTTGGATGCCAATTGCGATGTTTGGTTACTACGGGTTGGATCAGTTCTTCTCAGCCGTGCTCTATTTGCCTCTGCATGCGATCATCGCCTCTAACCCATTCAGTGCGATTCCTGAAGCGGGTTGGGCCAACGTCGGCATCTACGCCTTTATTGGGATACTGGCGTGGACGGCAAGTTTGAAGTTCAGCCGTACCATTCAATAAACAACGTCTCGAACAAAAACCGAGACATAAAAAAACGGTCACAACCTGCGTTGTGACCGTTTTTATTTTTACCCTTAGGGGCTCATCTATCCAATCGTCTAGCCAAGGAAAGAAATGTAACCTTGCAAGATGATTAAGTTGACGATGTCGATAAAGAACGCGCCAACAATTGGTACCACCATAAATGCCTGAGGCGAAGGACCAAAACGGTTAACAATAGAACCCATGTTCATCACCGCTGTTGGCGTCGCACCCAAACCAAAACCACAGTGACCACCCGAGATAACCGCCGCATCGTAGTTGCTGCCCATTACCTTAAAGGTCACGTAGTAGGTGAAGATGGCCAAAATCACCGACTGAATCGACAGAATCACTAAGAATGGGATCGCCAAATCAAAGATGTTCCATAGCTTCAAGCTCATGAGAGCCATTGCCAAGAACAGAGACAGCGACACCGTACCGAGCATATCGACGGTTTCAGCG
>NZ_JAWOWF010000311.1:0-741 GCF_033340295.1 Vibrio sp. 1401 | reverse complement strand
TCAATCAAAGACTCACGGCAGTACTCGATTTCCTGCTCTGCGTCTTGTTGGTCAAAAGCGTGCTTGAGCGCGAATTCTTGTACAACTTCACGCACGACATCACGCGACTCAGGGCTATTCCAGAGACAGTCTTGCAATAACAACAGATCAAGAGGATTAATTTCATCACGACCATTAAAGAAAGCGCTCGCTTTCAGTAACTTCACCGCCTTTTTCCAGCGACGGTCAGACACGTACATGTCGGTATGTGCTGCGTCGCCAAATTGCGCTTCCACTTTGGTTTCCAACATCGTTTTTAGCTGGAACAGCTTTTCAAATGCATTGTCGGTGAGTGTCAGTTTGTCGAGTTGTTGCTGCCACTGGTGATACTCTTCATCGGTAATCGCCAAACCTTCCGGAATTTGCGCTTCTTGCGATGTGCCAACGGTCAGCATGGATTTGAAGTTTTGCTTATTCTGAATTCGGTTTACGAACACACGTACGAGCATTCGGTCGTACAGTGCGTCTAGGCCGCTGTCTTCATCTGGTAATTCGTTGGAAGCAGAAACCAACAAACGCATTGGAACACGTTCAATGTCACTGCCATTTTTGAATGTTTTTTCGTTCACGACGGTCAACAGAGTGTTCAGAATCGCAGGGCCCGCTTTCCAAATCTCATCAAGGAAAACGACTTGCGCTGTAGGTAGGTAACCTTTGGTGAGTCGGACATAACGGCCGTTGTCCTTCAACTCTTGAATACTC
>NZ_JAWOWF010000310.1:0-741 GCF_033340295.1 Vibrio sp. 1401 | reverse complement strand
TGTAACGACTAGCACTCGCAAAACGCAAGAATGGGAGAATTAACATGACACAAGAAAAAGCGCATTCCGCAGGCAAATGCCCCGTAATGCATGGCTCCATGACCACCAATGACAGAACAGAAAAGAACTGGTGGCCGAAGTCGCTCAACCTAGACATTTTGCATCAACACGACGCTAAAACAAGTCCAATGCCGAGTGATTTTGATTACCAAGAAGAAGTCAAAAAACTCGATTTCTCTGCACTCAAACAAGACCTCATCGCACTAATGACCGATAGCCAAGAATGGTGGCCTGCTGACTGGGGACATTATGGCGGCTTGATGATTCGTATGTCATGGCATGCGGCAGGGACTTATCGAATCGCAGATGGTCGCGGCGGTGCGGGCACAGGTAATTTACGTTTCGCCCCGCTAAATTCATGGCCAGATAACGCTAATCTCGACAAAGCAAGACGTATCCTTTGGCCGATTAAGAAAAAATACGGCAACCAACTGAGCTGGGCCGATCTCATTGCGTATGCCGGTACGATGGCTTATGAATCCATGGGGTTGAAAACGTTCGGCTTCGGATTCGGGCGCGAAGACATCTGGCACCCAGAAAAGGACATTTATTGGGGCTCAGAAAAAGAATGGCTGGCACCTACCAACAACCCTAACAGCCGCTATTCAGGTGAACGGGATTTAGAGAATCCACTCGCCGCTGTGATGATGGGCTTAATTTATGTCAACCCAGAAGGCGTCG
>NZ_JAWOWF010000309.1:0-742 GCF_033340295.1 Vibrio sp. 1401 | reverse complement strand
CGACAGCTACACCGACAATATGATGCGCTTCTCGGAAAGGAATGCCTTTCGCGACCAAGTAGTCCGCTAATTCTGTGGCATTGGCGTAGCCTTGTTTCGCAGCTTCTAACGTACGTTCGCCATTAACCTTGATACCATCGAAACACAACGCTGCCATTTCCATACAGTCGTTCCATGTATCAAGAGCATCGAACAAACCTTCTTTGTCTTCTTGCATGTCTTTGTTGTACGCCAGTGGCAGGGCTTTGACTGTCATCATCATGCCAGCAAGTGCGCCGTACACGCGACCAGTCTTACCACGAATGAGCTCTAGCGCATCTGGGTTTTTCTTCTGTGGCATCAATGACGAGCCAGACGTCACTGTATCTGCCAACTCAATGAAGTTCGACTCACCTGAGTTGTAGAAAATCATATCTTCCGCGAGACGTGACAAGTGCAGCATAGAGATAGAAGCAACAGACATCAGTTCCATCACATGGTCACGATCCGATACCGAATCGAGTGAGTTACGCGTAGCACGGTGAAAACCAAGATTATGCGCCAGTTGTTCACGATCAATTGGGTAAGCAGTACCAGCTAATGCGCCAGAGCCTAACGGACAGGTATCTAAACGTTGCAGCGCATCACTCAGACGTGAGTAATCACGCTCAAACATTTCAACATACGCCAAACACCAATGAGCAAACGTCACAGGCTGAGCACGTTGTAAGTGAGTATAACCAGGCAAAACCGTACCTTGATG
>NZ_JAWOWF010000308.1:0-742 GCF_033340295.1 Vibrio sp. 1401 | reverse complement strand
GCAGCGAATTCCTAAGCCGTATGAAAGGCGTGAAACTTGAGTCTTGCGCAAGCACAGCAGACGCGATGCAAAAAGTCCAAGAGATGAATCGTGATGATGTGGCCGCAATTGGTAATGCTTCAAGTGGTAAGTTGTACGGCCTGCAAGCGATCCAAGGCAACATCGCAAACCAAACCGAAAACCACACACGCTTTATTGTCGTCGCGCGTAAACCAGTTGAAGTCTCAACACAAATTCCAGCCAAAACGACGTTGATTATGTCGACCTCCCAGGAAGCGGGCTCATTGGTTGAAACTCTACTGGTACTGCAACGCTACGGCATCAATATGACTAAGTTAGAATCGCGTCCAATCATGGGTAATCCGTGGGAAGAAATGTTCTACGTTGATCTAGAAGCGCACCTAGGCTCAACCGAAATGCAGCAAGCATTGCAAGAGCTAACAAAAATCACTAAACACTTGAAAGTACTGGGTTGTTATCCAAGCGAAAACATCAAACCAACGCAAGTGAAATTGAGCTAATAGACATCGATGAGTAAAAAGATCATGGCAACCCAAAAAGTCGTTATCGCCTCTCTAAACCCTGCAAAAATCAATGCGGTAAAGAGTGCATTTCAAAGCGCATTCCCTCAACAAGCTTTTGAGTTTGTCGGCATCAGCGTTCCGAGTGAAGTCGCCGATCAGCCGATGACTAACGAAGAGACCCATCGCGGCGCAGTCAATCGAGTTAAAAATGCCAAAGT
>NZ_JAWOWF010000307.1:0-743 GCF_033340295.1 Vibrio sp. 1401 | reverse complement strand
CCATTGCCGGTACTCTGATTGCCCACGGTAAAGCTCCTTATGAGCATAACGAAGACAACGAGCTCAGCTACTTTGCCTTCATCCGTGACAAGAGCGGTTTGGAACGCACCATCTGGGGCGTGGATCTTGAAAGAGCCATTGGTGAAAGTGAAGCCAAGTATGGGGATGAGATCGTCATGACAAACCTCGGGCGCGAGCCTGTAACTGTCGTCGTTGAAGTTAAGGACGAGCAGGGGAATGTTGTGAGAGAACAACCTATGCAAACGCATCGCAACACCTGGCTGGTGGAACGTCGCGGCGCTATGGTAACGCAGTTCCGCGCTCGCTCGAACGGTGGTGTTGAGCCGGTGAGTCACCATGTTGAGTCGGCCCCTGTGGTCAACCGCACGGTAGAAGCTCCGGCACCGCAAGTACAACATGCGGCCACACAACCGGAAGAGCAAAGCAGCGAAAACAAGCCGAAAGTTGTTCCGATGTTTCGTGAACAACCTAAGCCTTGGCTGCTTGAGCTCCAAGAAGAAATGGAGAAGAGAATGGAGCGCGAACGCGCTTACAGTGCTCGTCTCCGTGAGAAAATCGAGAAGGTATGGAACGAGTGTTTGCCGTTCTCCAGTCATGTGACTGAGCCAATGCGTCTGTACTTCAAAAACCGCGAGCTTCTGTTCAAGGTTGATGAAGTAGAAAAAACAGACTGTCTGCGGTTCAATCCGGCTATGGCCTACTACGACGAAGATGGCAATGAA
>NZ_JAWOWF010000306.1:0-743 GCF_033340295.1 Vibrio sp. 1401 | reverse complement strand
TTGTAAGCAATGTGGGGGACATCAATGCGTTCAGAGTCGACACCGAACGCAAAATCGACTTGATGAGTACTGACTAAGTTAGCCAAGTCACCACTAGAGGCCAAGATGAGGTTAAACGTTGTAGAAGGGAATCGATTGTTGAGTCGGTGAGACAGTTCTTGCCACAAATCGTCTGGCAGTGAGTCATCACGCGCCACCCAGACTTCGGCGTTGAAGCCTGCGGAGATTTGCGCGCATGTTTTTCTGATTCGTTGAGCTGTGACCAACAAATACTCGCAATCTTTGTAAATTGCTTTTCCCGCTTCCGAAAGCGTCAGTTGGTTTCCTGTTCTTGTGAACAACTCAACATCGAGCTCTTTTTCTAATGCCTTGATCGACATGCTGAGTTTGGTGCGGTTACAGTCTAACTGCCGCGCAGCTTCGGAGACTGAGCCACACTCTGCGATAGTGCAGAAAGCTTCTACCTGAGTTAAGTTCATGATTTGACACAACCAATTAAGAATTTGCAATAAAGTAGGGCACGATAGAGATGTGCTCCCAAAGCTGTGAAAGATTATCGAAAAAAATAGTAATTCGCCAGATAAGTCTATGGTCTTTTAGCGGTTTTGCGGTACCCTATAGTCTATTAATTTCAAAATGCACCAACTGCATTTTGACGTCACATAGTGATATGTGGGCTATAAGAAGTGAACATGGAGGCCACGATGGCACAAGATTGGGACGGCTTAGCAAAAAACTGGGAA
>NZ_JAWOWF010000305.1:0-747 GCF_033340295.1 Vibrio sp. 1401 | reverse complement strand
CACTGGGAGCTCCGGTAAGGTTTTACTGTGATCTGGCGAGAAGCAAATCACTCGGCTCAAACCACGCACGCCTTGCGTTTTGAATAACGGGTTGTTTGACTCCGGTGCATCTGGTGAATCCACCATCAGCGCAGCAAAATCGTTATTGAACACATAGGTGCCTTGGTAGTCTGGATTAACATCGCCAGAGATACGTTCGTTGGTTGGACAAAGGAAACATTTACCGTCATAGCTTGGTAGCTCATCCAATGCGGGCTTTTCATCTGCGCCGCTCCAAGGGCGTTTTGCACGGTGAGGTGAAACCAAAATCCATTGCCCAGTAAGAGGGTTGTAACGGCGGTGTGGATGATCCACTGGGTTAAATTCGACATTCGACATGTTACTTACTCAACTCTTTAAAATTCTTCAAACTAGGGGAATAGCCATTGGGATTTTTTGACTGCCAGTGCCACGTATCAGCGGTCATTTCAGCCACCGTGCGTATTGCTTTCCAGCCTAGTTCACGCTCAGCTTTTTCCGTGCTTGCCCAACATTCAGCAATATCCCCAGGACGACGCGGGCATAACTCGTAAGGCACTGGTTTACCGCAAGCGGCCGCGAACGCATCCACCATCTCAAGTACGCTCGAGCCTTTACCTGTACCTAAGTTGTAAATGTGCAAACCCGATTTCTCACCCACCGTTTTCAAAGCCGCAATATGGCCATCGGCCAGATCCATCACATGGATGTAATCGCGCACGCCAGTGC
>NZ_JAWOWF010000304.1:0-748 GCF_033340295.1 Vibrio sp. 1401 | reverse complement strand
AAGAGGCTGGTTCGTTAGAATACACTACGCAGAAAGCGTTAGAAGAAGCAGATAAGGCGATCGCTGAACTGGAAGTACTACCAGAATCAGAATACAAAGAAGCGCTTATCACGCTGGCTCATGTTGCGGTAAAACGCACTCGCTAGCACCACCAGACCCTTTAGCAAGAAACACAAAAGGAAGAGCATTTCGCTCTTCCTTTTTCGTCTCAGCTCTAGACAATTTCAACGGCTCTGACTAATAGTATCGTTCGCTTCCACCGTGCAGCTGTGGATCGTCCTCTATCTCATCAAAACTCACTGCTATCTGTTGATCTGAGCCTTGCTTGGATAACAAAACGGTCTCTGCTTCACGGTCGACAACCAAAATCGTACCGACGCCTTCTTGGCACTCAACAACCATGCCTTTTCGGATTCGACTTGCTTCCATCATCTTCTCCTTAACAATGTTGTTTTGGTTCGCTTGTGATACGTAATTCAGAGCAAAAAGATCAAAAAAGCCGATCCTAAGATCGGCTTTCTTCTTAATTCGCGTTATAGAGATTATTTAGCGAATTCAACACCAATGTTGATGTCGCCATTTAGCGTTTCTAGCATTCCATCTAGTGCCGCTTTTTCGAAGTCGCTCAATTCGCCGTAGCTTAGTACTTCTTCTACGCCTTCTTTACCCAGCTTCACTGGTTGTGCAAAGTAAGGAGCGTGCTCGCTGTCACCTTCAACGTAAGCACACTCAACAACGCCTTCTTCAC
>NZ_JAWOWF010000303.1:0-752 GCF_033340295.1 Vibrio sp. 1401 | reverse complement strand
TGCGTACTTTATTTTGAGCAAGTTCGTTAGAGTTTCAGTCTTTGTGGTTATTGCTATGATCTATATAAGTATGCCAATGACGACGGAACTTCCGACAACAGTGGCTGCAGAAGTAACTCAACAACAGCCGCCAACCGAGGTTACTGCTAGCAAACAACCTCAAATAACGGAAATTAACGATGCAAGTCTCAACACGTTAGCTGCAGATTTCTTTTCTAAAGAAGCTTCCCGACGTGTGACATTCGATACCAGCAGCGCAATGGATGCTCCTTTTGATTTGTTGTTCTTGAGTATTTGTTCGGTCGCGTGGGATGACATCGAAATTGCAGGACTGGCCGATCATCCTCTGTTCAAAGAGTTTGACATCATGTTCGACAATTTTAGTTCCGCTACGTCATATAGCGGGCCTGCGGTCATTCGTCTGCTACGAGCCAATTGCGGTCAACAGGAACACAGTCAACTGTTCCAACCAGCACCTTCAAAACAGTGCTACTTGTTCGAAAGTTTGAAAGAGCTAGGCTTCAAAGAAAATTTACTGATGAACCACAATGGTGTCTTCGATAGCTTCCTTGAATTGATCAAGAAAGACGGTGACTTACAAGCGGCTCTTATGTCTCAAGAAGGTTTAGCTCCTTACCAAAAATCTTTTGATGGCTCTTCGATCTTCCGCGATAAGCAAGTACTGGATAACTGGTGGCAGCAAAGACTTAACAGTAGTGACGACAAAGTCGTGGCACTCTACAACTCAATTT
>NZ_JAWOWF010000302.1:0-752 GCF_033340295.1 Vibrio sp. 1401 | reverse complement strand
CAATCGGGGTGTAACCAACAGAGCCATAGGCAGTAGTTACCGTCAGGTTCTGAGAGCCAGACCCAACTGTTACCTTGGAACCGTCACCACTGAACAGGTACAGGCTGTATTCGACAGGTTGTTCACCAATGCTCACAGCCTGCCCCACCAGCCCGGCAACTTTCATCCCGTTGTTGTCCTGCGTAGTTTGTTCAGCCTCATCCGGAGTTCTGTCCCATTGGAGCAAACACACCGGGTCACGAATTGGGTCTGCGGCCATAGCCACATCCTCTTTCGTGGTGAACCGGCAAGGCACACCCGACTCTGGCAGGGCATAGATTTTCACCGGGTCAATAACCTGGCGAATTGTCCATGATTCAGCCGAGAGCTTGGCCGTCCCTTTCCAGGTATTGATGTCCACAACCAAGATGGGTGAGTTCGGCGCGGAGGTCATGACAAGAAGACTGGAAGAGCCGACCACATCAGGAACAGCCGGTTTAACCGGAATGCTCAAACGACCACCTGACGCACCGAAATCATGTTGGCTCATGATCCCCATTGTCTGGCCTGGCTCGATACGCACCCCATTAACCACCAGCGGTACTTTCGCATCAGAACGTAGGGTCGCAAACACGTCGTATGAACCTGTCACGACAGCACCATCACTGAGCGTCAGCGGCTTGGTCTCGATGATCCGCTTGCCATCTGCATGAACAAATTCATGAGTGACAGCGGGGACCATAACCTTGCCATCCATCCCATCCGCCAGCATT
>NZ_JAWOWF010000301.1:0-752 GCF_033340295.1 Vibrio sp. 1401 | reverse complement strand
ATAACCAGCTTGTTGCCAAAACTGAATCAACTCATCCGTCGCACCAAAACTTGTCGATAGGTAATCCACATGGGCACCAACACTTTCCTCGAGTAGTGTTAGCATGCGCTTGCCAATGCCCGAACCTTGTAGATCAGGATGCACCGCAATTCGCATCACTCGTGAAGTAATAAGCTTACCTACCTTTACCAAACCAAGTTGATTGATGATGGTGATTGGCGTCAAATGCCCTTTAGGACGACGTTGACCAAGTTGAACGGCTTCAATTAACTCGTCATCAAGACCGCCCTCCTCAACCGTGAGAATGACCCCGATGATATTTTGTTTATCCATCGCGAGATAAACGGAGCTGTTGTCATCTCGCAGTAAATGGAGCAAATCATTCGGTGAGGTTTGATAATGAGCATTAACCAGTAAAGCAAAGCATTCGCGTAGTAAGTTGGGTTGGTGAACCAGTGCTTGCTTGTCCACTTTGTTCAACGATACGTTCGCCATGCCTTCAATGGATTGCGGCGATAATTCCGCGTTCAAGATAAAAGCGTCATACAACCACGTTTCTAACTTATCATCTACGCTCCAACGAATTGGCTGCTGCATGTGATACGTCTTCATGCCAGGTCGTTGTTGTTGCAACCATTCAATGAACTTCAACGTGAAGCCACGTCCGCAGCCCTCATAGCCATGAATCGTGCTAGAAAAGACCAAACGATGATAATGCTCGGTGATTTGTTTGAGCATCGGAACGGGAATCG
>NZ_JAWOWF010000300.1:0-753 GCF_033340295.1 Vibrio sp. 1401 | reverse complement strand
GAATGTATCAGAAGCCACCATCAAAGCACACATGACGGCGATTTTCCGCAAGCTCGGCGTGAAGAACCGCACGCAAGCCGTCATCATATTAACGGAAATGAATGATTAGGATTTAGTCCTCCTCTTCCCCTTCCTCTTCTTCATTGGGTAAACGTAAGCCAACCTTAGTTACTTGGTGATCCACCACGTCCGCGATTACCCATTGCAATCCTTGCCATTCAAACTGGTCGCCCAAAACAGGCGTGCTACCCAGCTGTTCTTCAACAATATTGCTCAAGGTTTTATCTTGCAGTTCATCGCCCAAATTCAAACCGTACATCATCGCCACGTCGGCCAGCTTCACTTCAATATCTAAGAAGAAATCACCAAAGAAACGAGTCAGAGAGGCTTTCTCCGGCGCTTCACTGAACAACAAGCTCAGTGCAGCTAAGTCTTTCTCTTGAGCCAATACACATAGGGTATCGTCTTCTTCCAACCTGGTACTGCCCGATGGGTGAAGCAGTTCTTGATTACGGAAAACAGCCGCAATGCGCGTGCCTTCAGGCATCGACAAACTACGCAGCGGTTCGCCAATGCACCATTTATCCGCTTTCAATCGGTAAATAAACAGTTCCCACTCACTGGTTGGGTAAATCTCCACACCAGTGCGAGAGATTGGCTCGGGCTTTGGTGGCAACTCAACCTTGGCAAGCGACATCGCTTTGGTCAGCGTACCGCCCTGAACGATCAGCGATACCATCACCACGAAGAAGG
>NZ_JAWOWF010000299.1:0-756 GCF_033340295.1 Vibrio sp. 1401 | reverse complement strand
GTCGGCCTTGCGACCATTGTTGTCCGTCAGCGTACCGTTATCCATCACTTGCAGTAACAAATTAAAGATATCTGGGTGCGCTTTCTCAATCTCATCCAACAAAACAACGGAATGAGGATGCTTAATAACGGCATCGGTTAACAAGCCACCTTGATCATAACCAACATAACCTGGAGGAGCACCAATTAAGCGGCTCACAGAGTGACGCTCACCATACTCAGACATATCAAAACGAAGCAGTTCAATACCAAGCAGTTTCGATAGCTGAACAGTTACTTCGGTTTTACCCACACCAGTAGGCCCTGCAAACAAGAACGAACCCACAGGCTTGTTATCTACACCCAAACCAGCACGAGACAGTTTGATAGCCTCCGAAAGTGCATCAATAGCGTTGTCTTGACCAAAGACTAGCATCTTCATTTTGCCATCAAGATTCTTCAAGATGTCTTTGTCAGATGAAGACACCGACTTCTCTGGAATTCGAGCCATTTTTGCAACCATGGCTTCAATATCAGCCACGCCAACCGTCTTCTTACGACGACTTGCTGGAGCTAATCGACTACGAGCACCGGCTTCATCAATAACGTCAATCGCTTTGTCAGGTAGATGACGTTCGTTGATGTACTTCGCAGACAGCTCTACGGCTGCACGCAGTGCTTTGTTGGTGTAACGCACTTCGTGGTGAGCTTCGTACTTTGGTTTCAAGCCCATCAGGATCTTGGTTGTATCGTCCAGAGATGGTTCTACAACGTCGAT
>NZ_JAWOWF010000298.1:0-756 GCF_033340295.1 Vibrio sp. 1401 | reverse complement strand
GTCACGGTAACAAGCTAGCTGCACAAGGTGCATTCTTCCACAAATTGGTTCGTGTACTAGCTGACATCATGGGCACACCAGGTGAAGAACTGAAACGTCAGCAAGCTGTCGTAGAAAAAGTACTGCGTATCGAAGAAGAAAACTTCGGTCGTACGCTTGAACGCGGTATGGCTATTCTAAACGAAGCGCTAGATAACTTAGATGGTAAAGTGCTCGACGGTGAAACCGTATTCAAACTTTACGATACTTACGGCTTCCCAGCTGACTTGACTAACGACGTTGCGCGTGAACGTGAGTTCGCGATTGACGAAGAAGGCTTCGAGAAAGCAATGGAAGAGCAGCGTCAGCGTGCGCGTGAAGCGGGTCAGTTCGGTACAGACTACAACGCAGCAATTAAAGTTGATACACAAACTGAATTCTGTGGCTACGTTGGAACAAAAGGCTCTAGCTCAGTGGCGGCAATGTTCGTTGAAGGCAACGAAGTGGATTCTCTATCTGCTGGCGACAAAGCGATCATTGTGCTTGGTGAAACCCCATTCTACGCTGAGTCAGGCGGTCAATGTGGTGATGCGGGTGAAATCCGCACTGAAGCTGGTGTATTCCGAGTAGAAGATACTCAAAAGCTAGGCAACGCAATCGCACACCACGGTGTTATGGCGGAAGGCGTTCTAGCGAAAGGCGATGAAGTCGCTACTATCGTTGACGCAGAACGTCGCGCAGCTATCTCTCTAAACCACTCAGCAACGCACTTGCTAC
>NZ_JAWOWF010000297.1:0-757 GCF_033340295.1 Vibrio sp. 1401 | reverse complement strand
TGAACAAACTTAGGACAATGTTGCAGCAAGCGTTTGTATCCATTAAAGCCGACTTGCAGTACAGCCTGCATACTCGATAGAGGCTTATCTGATTGATAGCCTTGTTGCCATTTCGCCCATGTATCTGCACGTGCAAATGTACATTGGACGTATTGGATTCGTTGTTGATGAGACAATTCGTTGAGTTGTAAACCAAATATCCCCTTATGAGCATAGGCAACCGTCATAGGGAACACGAATTCTTGGCCACCTCGATTGAGGATCACTTCTAAGGTTTGACCGAGTAAGTAAGCACAGGTTGGTTCATCGACCCCGTCAATTTCTATGCGCACGCCCCCCAAAGAGAAATCCTTCATCTGCGCTTGTATTAAATGCCCAGAATTAAGCCTAACCGCGACAGGAATCGCCACCTCTACTCGGTGATCTTTTCGCACTTGTTTAGCTTCTACTGCAACCGCAACGGCAGCACCTAAAATCAACAGGTTGTACATCGTCCATACGAGATTCACGATAACTGTACCGATTTCATTTTGAGGCCCCCACCCCATTCGGTAAATCCCTACAGCAAAGCCCAGAATGTTGAGTGCAACCAAAACCAAATATGGTCGGGAGATCACCCAATCGTAGTGAGATTTTTCAACCAAACCGCCGTTTGCCGTTACGTTGAATGTCCCTTTATGGGGTGCAAACAAAGCCACCGTTGTTGGCCTTGCGATATACCAAGCAAGCACGGTTTCGTATACCTCACCCCAGAATG
>NZ_JAWOWF010000296.1:0-757 GCF_033340295.1 Vibrio sp. 1401 | reverse complement strand
ACAACACCGAGCCAAACGCACCAAAGTGGTTGAAGGTGAACGCCGTTAAAATATCGCCACCATTGCTAAACTCTGAACCTAAGTAAGAGCTAGTGGAACCGATGTAAGACAACGAAATGTAAACAAACGCCATCGCGACAGCGTACATTAAGGCTGCAATTAGAGTGTATTTCGCCGTTGCTTTCGGGCAGTCCACTCCCATGCTGCGAATAGCACGGAAAATGATCCAACCAAAGCCAATTGAGCCCAACGCATCCATCGTCATGTACCCTTGCGTCAGACCTTCTGCAAACGCACCACTCACGTATGGGCCACTGGCTTGTGTCAACTCACCTGTTGGGTAAATCAAGGCAGTAACAGACATGATGATCAAAATCGCCATTAACGCCGGTGTTAGGATTTTGCCTAAGTTATCAACCAACTTACCTGGGTAAAGCGCAAACCAGATGGTTGCTACACAAAAGGCAATCGTAAACGGCACTAATGCCGCCTCACCAAAGATTGGGGCGAAGCTAAATTGATAGGCGACGGTAATGGCTCGCGGAATCACAAATGCTGGCCCGATGACGATGAAGACCATCACCCAAAAACTGGTTGCTAGCGGTTTTGGTAGCGCAGCGGTTAGCTTGTCTGAGCCATTAACGATCGCCACCATTACCAGTGCTAAAGCAGGTAGGCCCACGCCAGTTAAAAGGAATCCAGACATTCCACTCAAAAAGTTTTCACCTGCTTGGTAACCCAAAAATGGAGGGAAGAT
>NZ_JAWOWF010000295.1:0-757 GCF_033340295.1 Vibrio sp. 1401 | reverse complement strand
TTGGCTCAAATCGATCTTGCTGCCCCAAGTTCCACCACCATTAGATGATTTCGCTAGCTCATAACCTGTTAGCGTGACTGCGGCATCACCGGTATTCGCGATCTCGACCGCTTTATTATACGAGCCACCTTCTACGTACTGGGAAATGATAATTTCTGCATTCGCGTTAGCGCTAAGCGCACTGGCGATGGTTAATGCGAGTATTGAGGGTTTGATTAACGTGTCCATTGTCGTACCTGATATTTATTTAAATGCAAACTAAGCTCCGATCAGAGCCTACCATTTGCGTCTACTATCAGGTTTATTTATGAAATAAATAAGAAAGAGCAGTAAAAGCCGTGAAATAAATCACATGTGAATCTATAAAAATATGCCAAAACAGCGCATTCAAACATATTTTGTAATAAATACAGTTCAGTAGTGCAGCAGGAAAGCAAAATTAGACTAATTGCTCAGTTTATTTTTCCGTTCCATGTTATGGAATACATCAATGCTTTCTTGGTACACCAAATTATTATTTCGAGCGCTTTCATGCTTCATTAAATATAATTAATTACTAATTTAGAATATTGCTACTTTAGTTTATTTCAGGCTCTCGCTTGTTATTTACTCCCCCGCTTTGCGCACTCGCCATTTACACTTCAAATTTTTATCAATCAAAAATGATAAATTCCGACAACACAGTGGAGAAAAACATACACAAGCGTTATAAAACCAACGCGAGACAATAAGATCTCATCCATCATCTATCGTGGAA
>NZ_JAWOWF010000294.1:0-758 GCF_033340295.1 Vibrio sp. 1401 | reverse complement strand
AACCCAACCTGTCGCTCAAGTGGTGGACACCACATCGGCGGGCGACTCATTCAATGGTGGCTTTTTATCGGCATACCTTGCTGGCACAGATCTCGCGGCCTCATGTCAAAGAGGCAACGCACTGGCAGGTGCTGTGATTCAACATCGCGGTGCCATCATTCCCAAAGCATTCACACAACCGGCGCTTGGCGTCGTTTAAGGAACACTCATGTCTAGCATTAAAGAACAATTAAAAACTCTGAAAGTTATTCCTGTTATCGCTATCGATAAAGCAGAAGACATTATCCCATTGGGTAAAGTACTGGCAGAAAACGGATTACCAGCGGCTGAAATCACCTTCCGTTCAGCAGCGGCTGCAGAAGCGATTCGCCTACTGCGTGAAACCCAGCCAGACATGCTGATTGGCGCAGGAACAGTACTGAATCGTGAGCAAGCGATCGCAGCAAAAGAAGCAGGCGCAACCTTTATCGTCTCACCTGGCTTCAACCCCAATACCGTCAAAGCGTGCCAAGAAATCGGCATTGATATCGTACCGGGTGTGAATAACCCAAGCACAGTTGAAGCCGCGTTGGAAAAGGGATTAACTACCTTGAAGTTCTTCCCTGCCGCAGCTTCTGGCGGTATCAACATGGTGAAATCACTGCTTGCGCCATACACCGACATCGAACTGATGCCTACTGGTGGCATTAACCCTGCGAACATCAAAGATTACTTAGCTATCCCACGCGTTTTAGCATGTGGCGGTACGTGGATGGTAG
>NZ_JAWOWF010000293.1:0-759 GCF_033340295.1 Vibrio sp. 1401 | reverse complement strand
GTTTGCTTTCCCAGTTCGTCGCATTGTTGCCACTTATCATTCCAATTTTTTAAGTAGCCAAACTTGTCGACGTGTGCAGAACAGCCACTTAGAAGTAAAAATAACAAACATGCTATAGACTTTTTCATCATATCCCTATGAGTTAAAGTGAAATCTCATAACGCCCAGTTAAGGGGTGAAGCACGCAATACCAATGTTACTGCATGCCACTTCAACACAAAAACCACAGCATAACAAAAATGCCACGCGTGCTGAATCCCACTTGAACTGTTTGTTAGCACGCTGCCCTTAAAGCCTTTGAAACACACCAACACATTGAAACATAGCACGAAATTCATGGCTTAAAACAGTAAACCAAACGGACAGCTGCCAAACTAAAAACAAACTTCAAGACGTAAGTTGGCTAGAAGAAAAACATGCTTAACTGCCCTTTTTCACCGCTTTCAAATTAGCAAAGGATACGGGCTTCAGAATTGAACTACCGCGCCAAAGAAACGCATTTTGGGTGATAATTTCCCAGAACTAAAGAAACCACACCGGAGAAATAGCCCGAAAGTTAGAAACCGTAAACGGTGAAGTCAACGCGAACACAACTCATATAGTGCCACCGGAAAGAACGTGAAAGGCACATTTGACCAGGTGTAAAGCTAGGAAAAGAAACCGATAAACTCCGAAAATTTTACCGTTGATGCCCATCCAGTACTAACGCCCTGCTAAGGGGTGAGCAACGCAATACCGAAGCCGCCGCAAACCACCTTA
>NZ_JAWOWF010000292.1:0-759 GCF_033340295.1 Vibrio sp. 1401 | reverse complement strand
CCAGCCTTAAATGGACTCAATTCGGTTTGAAGTAATTCTGTGTATGTTTCGCCTTCGTTGGGCCAACCCGCAACCACTACCTCAACTTCTTCTGCAGTAAGACCAAAAACACGGGCGCAAGCATATTCGTCCAACACACCCTCAAAGACTTTTTTACCGTCTTGGTACAACTGAAACGCTTCCCCTGACAGAAATGCTTCGGAGTCTTCGTCATATAAGCTAATATCGACTGATCTTTGAGGCGAGGACTTAGTGCTTTGGTAGAGTGATAGATCGACATCAGAAAAGCGTCCGTCGTTTTGAACTTGGATTTCTCGCCAAACTTCTGATTGCCAAACGACATAAATATAACCGCGATCGATAGATACATACCCTGAATCACTCTTATGAACTGGAACTACTGGCACCAACACGTTGTCCCACTCATCCATCTGAGTCTCTTTATCAACGGGTTGCAAATCTTCGGCGAGTTTAAGCAAGATTGGCTGAGGCTGGTCGGAACAAGGGATTTTGATATAAAGCGTTTTGCCTTCAGCATCCAGCTCTTTAAACGTTGCAAGGCTACGGTGTTTGTTCTCGGTATCAGCCTTGCCTACAGTCACTTTTTCTTTTTGAGCTTCCGTTTTTCCCAACATCAAACATGCCGCGTTGCTAGACCACTGCCCTGCAAACTCGACAACGATTTTTTGATCTAGACTTGGCTCAGAGGGGACATGCGTGTAACTACGAACTAAAGCAACATCGTCGGTAACCTGCTTG
>NZ_JAWOWF010000291.1:0-759 GCF_033340295.1 Vibrio sp. 1401 | reverse complement strand
TCATTCGGCAACAGATAATCAGATAGAACAAATAAAATTGGCAGCAGAACAACATATTCTTGCCACGGTAGAGCAGCCAGCCGGAGGTGAATTGACTGTGAATGCGGCAGACATTGACTCTCGAATCAAGGCAACAGACTGCCCTGAACCACTCGATACATCAGCTTCTTCCACCAGCAGCACCCGCAGCAATATCAATGTGTTGGTAGAATGCCCTGCCGATGACTGGAAAGTGTATGTCCCTGTTCGTGTCTCCTCTTCAGTACCAATGATCGTCGCAACTCGACAACTTGGCCGAGGTGAGATCATCAGCGCATCCGATGTCACAACGTCCATGATTGAGCTTCAACGCTTTCGCAAAGATGGCTTTTCCAGCTTCGAACAAGTGGTCGGTGCGAAGTTAAAACGTAGCGTTCGTCTTGGTGACGTGGTTGAGCGCAACGATGTTTGCGTGGTTTGCCGTAATGAAAAAGTGACAATAAAGGCCGTAAAATCAGGCATGACGATCACAACACAAGGCACAGCATTGCAAGATGGAGCCACGGGCGATCAAGTAAGAGTGAAAAATGACAAGTCACAACGTATAATAGAAGGCATAGTGACTGACATTGCGGAAATTACCGTCACCTTTTAACCTTTATTTAGGTAGCACAACCGCATTGTGAAAATTGATCAATAAAAATGCAAAAAATGATTAAAGTTATCGTTTAGTTGGTCGATAGTCTGGATACCAGTATTACGATACAAGGCAAAGGTTAA
>NZ_JAWOWF010000290.1:0-761 GCF_033340295.1 Vibrio sp. 1401 | reverse complement strand
CTTCGCTGATGCCGATCATCCCCATAATACCTGCGGCTTGCCCCGCTTCGCGTTCATCTCGCTTGAATTTACTCGGCGCCAAAAACGTTGCTAGTGCCATCCCCAATGGCGGCGTACAAATCGCAATACCGACCCCGCCCATCAACCATGGTTGCGTGTTCACTTGGGTTTGAGCAAACAACGTCGCCACTTTGTTAATTGGGCCGCCCATATCAAACGCGGTCATTGCCCCAAGCACAGTTCCGAGCATTACTTTGCCTGAGCCCGCCATGCCCGTCAGCACTTCGTTCATGGTGGTCATTGCGCTGGCAATCGGAGCACCTATCACCCACATCACCGCGCCGCAAGTAACAAACGTACCGACTAGCGGATAAATAAAAATCGAGCCAAGCGAACTCATGCTATCTGGTAGCTGAATTTTCTTTAGTAGCCAAACGACAAAGCCAGCAAAAAAGCCGACCACAATTGCACCTAAAAAACCCGTATTGTAATGACTGACCGCAATCCAAGATCCAATCATACCCGGCGCAAGGCCCGGCTTGTCGGCAATGGAATAAGCAATGTAACCGCCAAGAACGGCAGTAAACAATGTCAGGCCAGCAATCCCCATTTGGGCAATATCGGCCAAAATGCCCTCTTGTGGTACACCACCGTGACCAGAGATCATCACCGACAACGACAACAACACACCGCCCGCAACGATAAACGGGATCATGTGGGATGTGCCAAACAGCAAGTGCTCTTTAATGCGGCCAAGTTTT
>NZ_JAWOWF010000289.1:0-762 GCF_033340295.1 Vibrio sp. 1401 | reverse complement strand
ACGTATTCTGTGTCGTCTGGGGTAATGCGGCTGCCCGGACGAGGATCTAACTGTTGGATCAGTTTTAATACTTCGCGTAGATCCGCTTCTTTTAGCTTAGTTTCTTTGATGACCAGTTTGTAATCGCGATTACCAAGGTGATCGATGTGATCGGCAAGAATCATTTTGGCTTCCGCAAGCCAAGGCGTGTCTTCTGGGAAGGTTGCAAGTTGCAGGAGTAAGCATTCTTGCAGGTTCCGCGATGCCACACCAAGCGGGTCAAACTGTTGGATGCGTTTGCGCACGGCTTCGACTTCATCCAACTCAATATCTTCGTTGTCGAAGCTTTCGTGAATCTCTTCAGGAGATAGGGTCAGATAGCCGTAATCGTCAATCGCATCAATGATGGCAATGGCAATCGTACGGTCGGTTTCACTGAAAGGCGTTAAGTCGAGTTGCCACATCAGGTAATCGTGTAGCGATTCTGTGGTTTCGCCTTGGTAGACCGGCATATCATCGTCTAACGCTAAACCGGTACTGCCCGTATTTGCGCTGTAGACGTCATCCCAAGTTGTGTCGATTTCAAGCTCTGAGCTGATTTCGGACTTTTCGATGACGTCAGAACTATCAGGAACTTCGATTTCTGTTGGCTCGTTGGCACTGTTGTCAGCAGTTTCGAGTGCTGATTTGTCTTCACCATTTGCTTGAGGTTCTTCGTGGCCTTCTTCAACTTCCAATAGCGGGTTTGAGTCCAACGCTTCTTGGATTTCTTGTTGAAGACCG
>NZ_JAWOWF010000288.1:0-762 GCF_033340295.1 Vibrio sp. 1401 | reverse complement strand
AAAGTTTATTGGTGATCAATGAGTGATACCGAATGCATATTCTGTCGACAATAAATTATCGACAACGAAAAAGGGGAGCCAACAGGCTCCCCTTTCTATTATTCAATCTTTATCTTACTGGCTTTTTTGCTGTTCTGAACGGCAAACAGCAGCGGTAAAGATAACGTCTGTTGAACTGTTTAGCGCTGTTTCAGCAGAGTCTTGAATCACACCGATGATGAAACCAACCGCTACCACCTGCATTGCTACGTCGTTTGAGATGCCAAACAAACCACACGCTAGAGGGATAAGCAGTAGAGAACCGCCCGCAACACCAGAAGCGCCACATGCAGAAACCGCAGCGACAACACTTAGAAGTAGCGCTGTCATCAGGTCAACTTCAATACCCATTGTGTGCACTGCAGCCAGCGTTAGCGTTGTAATAGTGATTGCTGCACCAGCCATGTTGATGGTTGCACCCAGAGGGATAGATACTGAGTAAGTGTCTTCGTCTAAGTCTAACTTCTCACATAGCGCCATGTTTACTGGGATGTTCGCTGCACTTGAGCGAGTGAAGAATGCTGTTACGCCACTTTCACGTAGACATTGGAATACCAATGGGTACGGGTTTTGTTTGGTTTTGAAGAATACGATCGCTGGGTTTACTACTAGCGCGATAATCATCATTGCGCCAAGTAGAACCGCAAGAAGGTGAGCGTAGCTTGCTAGCGCGCTGAAACCCGTTGTCGCGAAAGTTGAAGCAACCAGACCAAAGATACCAAA
>NZ_JAWOWF010000287.1:0-763 GCF_033340295.1 Vibrio sp. 1401 | reverse complement strand
TTTAGCGTCGGCGTGGATCTCGATAAAGCGATGGCGGATGTTCGCGACGCGGTCGATCTGGCGAAACCTAAGTTACCTGCAGACAGTGATGAACCGACGGTCAATGAAGTTACTTTTGCTTCAGAGGAGCCTGTTTTAACCGTTGTGCTTTATGGCACGGTGCCAGAGAGAACCATTGTTCAAATCGCTCGAACGTTGCGTGACAGACTAGAAAGCTTCCGTCAGATCTTGGAAGTCGATATTGCTGGTGATCGTGAAGATATTGTCGAGATCGTGGTTGATCCCCTTCTAATGGAAAGCTATGGATTGGATCAGGCCGATATCTATAACTTGATCGCACTAAACAACCGAGTGGTTGCGGCTGGTTTTGTCGATACTGGATATGGGCGCTTTTCGGTCAAAGTTCCGTCGGTGTTTGATTCTCTGAAAGATGTTCTCGAATTGCCTATCAAAGTGAATGGCAAAGAAGTGATCACCTTTGGTGATGTGGCCACAGTTCGCCGAGCGTTTCGTGATCCGGAAAGCTTTGCCCGCTTGGATGGTGAGCCTGCCATTGTGCTTGACGTGAAAAAGCGTGCTGGCGAGAACATTATTGAAACCGTCGCGTTAGTTAAAGAGGTGATTGCTCAAGGGCAACTGCGTGCAGAGTGGCCAAGTAATTTGCAGGTGAAATACACTTGGGATCAGTCGGATGATGTTAAGCTGATGCTTAGTGATCTGCAAAACAACATTCTCTCGGCAATCATTTTGGTAGTCATCGTTA
>NZ_JAWOWF010000286.1:0-763 GCF_033340295.1 Vibrio sp. 1401 | reverse complement strand
AGGTCAGAAAGCATAACATGAAGCCATAAGTTAAATAGGCGGCTATGAAAGAGCAAAAAATTTCACCTATCTCCGTTTTGGATCAAAGCCCAATGTTTGTATCTGGGGTGATGCAACGGATGTATCGCAACCGAGCGCAAGCAGAGTTATGTCGTCAAAATCAGATGACCTTAGAGATGGCCAGTGCGTTGGCAGCGTTAGAAGAGTTTCAGCCCATGAGTCAACAAGCGTTAGCCGATGCCGTTTTGACCGAACGAAGCGTTGCAAAGCGCATGGTCGATAACTTGGAAAAACGTGGTTTTGTGTGCGTTTCGAAGAGTGAGGCGAACCAACGACTGAAAATGCTCAGTTTGACGAAAGAAGGTGAAGTAACGATTAAGAAAGTTCATCAAATAATGAAGAACTTGCAGCGCGAATTCTTCTCTTGTTTATCAGAAGATGAGTCGGCAGAGTTTTTTCGTTTGGTAAGGAAAATGACATTAGCCAATCATTCGTAAGCGTCTTCTCTGCGTTAAATCTAAGCCTTTTTGTAAAGCCTCAGCTATATTCTGAGGCTTTTTTATTTCATTTTTCAGATCAAACCGTACGATTTTAGAACCACAATACCGAACGTGCAGGTGACGGTTGAAAGCACGGTTGTCAAAGCAATAATGTTGGCTGCCAGTACCGCGTTTCCTCCCATTGAGCGGGCCATGACGTAACTCGCTGCCGCAACGGGTGAGGCGTTCATGAAGAATAAAATCCCCAATTCAATACCTCGAAA
>NZ_JAWOWF010000285.1:0-763 GCF_033340295.1 Vibrio sp. 1401 | reverse complement strand
GCCGCCCATGCGACTTATTCAGAGCCAGTTGAAGGTGCTCAAGCTGAGCGTCATCAAGTCGAGTTGATTCGTGACCGAGACTATAAATGTCTTCAATGTCATAAGGATGCCAAAGAAACTCTGAATTTGTCGCATGAGCCAGAAGCGCTGCTTAGCCTAGGTAAAACACTGAATTGCACAAACTGTCACAGCAATATCGGGCCAGATCACCGTGAAGGGGCACCTGATGTGATCAAGTTTGCTGCTGCGCAATCAAAAGCAGTGCATGACAAGGTTTTTCTTGATCCAAGCACCATTCTCAAAGCGAATAGCCAGTGTGTAGATTGCCACGCTCCAACTCAGTTGAGAGAAAGTAATTGGACGCATGATGTTCATGCTAAAAATTTGACCTGTTCAAATTGTCACGATGTTCACGCTGCCAAAACGAAAGCGCTTTCTTACGACAGAAAACAGCTCATCAAACAATGTGTCGATTGCCACTCTCAGTTTGCTGCTGAACCTGAACTTGCAAAAGAAGAGGAGAGATAGCATGAAGTGTTCAAGACGAAATTTTTTAGCCAGTAGCGGCGCATTGATTTTGACCACTGGCGTTGCTGGCACTTCTGTTGTTAGTGCTTCTCTTTTTGCCAGTGACAGTGAGCAAACCAAACGTTTTGGCATGGTGCACGATGAAAATGCGTGTATAGGATGTACTGCGTGTACCGAAGCATGTCGCGAAGTGAATAAAGTGCCAGAAGGGGTGACCCGCCTAAAAATTCATCGC
>NZ_JAWOWF010000284.1:0-765 GCF_033340295.1 Vibrio sp. 1401 | reverse complement strand
AACGAAGATAGTTTGTGAAGCTCAAACAAGGCTGGGTACAAAAAGCCTGTACCCAGTGAGCGAATGCCAAGCAACTGCATCGCTGCTTGATTCGAAAGTAGGATTTGTCCATGGCTGGCATCTAGCACCAGCACTGGATAAGGCGAATCAGTAATAAGCTGCTTAAGTGCGTTTTGGAAACGAAAGTAGATAAGCGCAATCGCAATCGCACTGACTATCGATAGCAGGACAATATATCCATAACTCTCCTGCCCATTCCAAAGCCAATTAAGTAACTGATCCATTTTTCCACCTATAAAGCAAACTGCTAAAAATATATCAGTTATTTATTGAGCAATCTGCTTTTAATTCCGGCTTCGTGTAGATAAAAGGTTTTCCTATTAAGCTGCCTTGAGCGCCATCTTTATTTAATGCGCGACCAATTTCAGTCATGGCTAACCAACGGTTTTCACACCAAAGCGGGGACAACAACGTTGGACGACGAGCTGCGGAAGAGACACGATGAAACACAACATCAGCGGGCGTCATACGAATCATTTCACTGGCAATCGCAACATATTCTTCCAATTCAGGAGCTTCTAATCTGCCAGCTCTCCAAGCTTTCGCCATCGTACTGCCTTCCACAATATGCAGGCCATGTAACTTGATGCCATCAGTGCCCACGGCCAACACTTTTTGCAGCGTTTCAATATTATCGTCGCGGGTTTCTTTCGGTAATCCAACAAGCAAATGAGTACAAACTTTGATCCCTAAGGCTCGAGCTCG
>NZ_JAWOWF010000283.1:0-766 GCF_033340295.1 Vibrio sp. 1401 | reverse complement strand
GTTTAACACCACTCGCATGCACAACTTCACGCACGTTCCTGAAGAGTACCAAGGTAAAACTGGTGCTGGTTTCTACGCTGACGGTGTGAAACAGCACGATGACCAAATCGGCGAACTACTGAAAAAAGTGAAAGATCTTGGTGTTGATGACAACACTATCATCGTTTACACCACAGATAACGGCCCGATGGTTGACCTATGGCCAGACGCAGGTATGACGCCATTCCGTAGTGAGAAGAATACAGGTTGGGAAGGCAGCTTCCGTGTTCCTGCTCTTATCAAATGGCCTGGTCACATCAAAGCTGGCGAAACCTTTAATGGCATGATGTCTCTTGAAGACTTCTTCCCAACATTGGTTGCAGCAGCAGGTGACACTAAAGTTAAAGACGAGCTACTGAAAGGTAAGAAAGTAGGCAAGATGAACTACAAAGTTCACCTAGATGGTTACAACCAATTGCCATACATCACAGGTAAGTCAGACAAGTCTGCTCGTAACGAATTCGTTTACTGGAGTGATGACGGTGACTTGGTTGCACTACGTTACGGTAAATACAAATACCACTTCATGATCCAAGAAAATGAAACGGGTATGGATGTATGGCGTAAACCATTCACTAAACTTCGTGTTCCATTGATCTTCGATTTGAGCATCGACCCATTCGAACGTGGTGACCAAGGTATGGGTTACTCTCGTTGGATGTACGAGCGTTCATTCCTAATGATGCCAGCGGTAGAGAAAGTGAAAGAGGTAATGGGTACGTTTAAA
>NZ_JAWOWF010000282.1:0-768 GCF_033340295.1 Vibrio sp. 1401 | reverse complement strand
CATATCGACATGAGGCATCACGCTATCGTCAGCGCCCATCGTCCAAGAACCAAAGCTCTCGCCCATATCGCAATTTAATGTCAGTTGCTGTTTATTCAATGTCATATATTTATAGTTACCTTAGCAATCACATCACGATGCAGGAAAAACCTTTTATCTTCAGTGACTCAGTTCATTCTTCAAACAACCAGAATGAGATTTTTACTTGGAACTCGAGCTGAGAAAGATCATTAGAGTCCAGCACGTCGTTATCGTTCTTTGATTTGATCCGAATTTTAAGGTAATTCGGTCCTTTTCAATCCAATTTTTGAGAATTTAACGTTATTTTGCTTTGCCGTCATGTTAGTCTTACGGCTTCTATTGGGTGATAGTTTGCATAACAACTCTTTTGTCTTCTAGTTGTTGTTGTGCGACAGGAATATATATGTCATTACGAGCAAAGCTTATCTGGCCGATTCTGGTTTTTATTACGGCGATCTTTGTTGTTTCAAAAGGTTATACCTCGTACACCGCATACCAATCGTCAAAACATGAGTTGGTTGAGCAAACTCGCAAGTTAATCAATAACGTGTCTTATTCAATTAAAGATGCGCTCACAACAAAGAACAAGCGAAAAGCACAAACTATTCTGGCCGATCTTCTAGAACAGCCCAACGTTTCTAGAGTGAAATTGTATGATAGGGCCAATGAACCTTTTGTTGTGCTTGAAGGGAGTGGGGAGTCTGCTCCCGTTCCTAATCAAAATGAAAGAAGTAAGCTCGATGCATT
>NZ_JAWOWF010000281.1:0-771 GCF_033340295.1 Vibrio sp. 1401 | reverse complement strand
ACCAAAAAAGCAACCGTGAGCCAGTGATGGCATTGTCAGCATCTGACGTCCTTGATGCTGTTGATGCGTTGATTGAGCGTCGACTTGTCAGCGATGAGAGCGCTTTCAATAGCCGTGTTAGCAAGTACCAACATCGTTTTTGCAACACCGAGTTTGGCGATCTTAAATTGTCGGAGCAAGAGAAGGGCATCATCTGTTGCATGTTACTGCGCGGAGCGCAAACGCCAGGCGAGATCCGCACTCGAACCAACCGCCTTGCCACTTTCCACGATGTAAAAGAAGTAGAAGCTGTACTTGAGCATCTTGCTAGCGAAGATAAAGGTCCGCTTGTGGTGAAGTTACCTCGTGAAGCTGGTAAGCGTGAATCTCGTTACGTGCCCTTGTTCTGTGGTGAAGTCGATGTGTCAGCAATGGCTGCGGCAGTTCCGGCTACTTCGTCAAGCTCAGAACGTGTCGCTCAGTTAGAGCAAGAAGTTGCCGAGTTAAGAGAAGAACTCGATGCATTGAAAGCGCAGGTAGAATCTCTACTTTCATGAGTGAAAGCGTTGAGCAGCACTGGAGCGTTTATCTGATCCGCAATAACCGTAATGCACTGTATTGCGGTGTTACCAATGACATCGAAAGGCGATTTAAACAGCACCAACTTGGCAAAGGCGCAAAAGCGCTCAAGGGTAAAGGGCCTCTTGTTTTAGAGTGGTCGACTAGCTTCGACTCAAAAGTAACAGCAATGCGCGCTGAGTATTTCATCAAACAACTAACCAAGAGCAAGAA
>NZ_JAWOWF010000280.1:0-772 GCF_033340295.1 Vibrio sp. 1401 | reverse complement strand
ATTATTGATGATGTTAAACAACGCCGTTTTGAGTGCGTAGCCTGTCTTGCCAGACGCGGCTTGATAATACCCATCAACCACTGGTGGAGTCGTAGTGGTGTCACCTAACGTAAAATCAGTGGTTTCGCTTTTGGCGAACTCAGCGCCAGAAGCAAGGGTCTTGGCTCCTTCCATCAACGTGTACGAACCCGCGCCACTTCCACAACAAATGCCGTCACCATACTCATCTTGAATGGTGAACTGGTAGTCACCGTCGACTAAACACATGCTTTTTTCAACGGTGGTTGCCGACTCATAACCCTGACCAGAGAACAGTACTGCGGATTGGCTGTTTTTCAGCGTCCAACTCGTTTCAGAACCATAGTTGTCGGTCGTGAGAGTCAAGACCACTTGGTGATCACTACAGCTCTCTACGGGAGGCTGCGTGCTTGTCTCGGTCGGTTGGAAGTTATCGACATAAACCACTTCTGAGCCGTCAAAGCCCGCTTCATCATAAAAACGCAATCCCACATCGATGGCTTTCGTGGTCGTCGCGGTGTAATTGAGTGTGAGTTCTTGCCACTGATTCGTTTGCTGCGGATTGGAGTAGCCGTGATAACCGTCTGCCACCAATCGAGCTTTTACATGCCCTTCAGTGTGATACACCGAGACTGAGAACGGATAGGTTTTCCCTTGCTCCACATTAATGGTTTGCAAAAAGTCGGTGTTGCTCTGGGTACCCGTGTTCACGACGACTTGAGCAGCCAAGCCGCCCGATTTGATTTGTTCGCTG
>NZ_JAWOWF010000279.1:0-776 GCF_033340295.1 Vibrio sp. 1401 | reverse complement strand
CGATCATTGGAAAGCCGCGTTAGAAGAATATGAACTGACTGGACTGGGTGGTTTTGTTGAACGTTGGAATCGTTTGGACAACTTTATCGGCCGACCGGTTAAGCTTCTTATGGGACCGAGAGAAATACACGGAGTGGTACAAGGTATCGACCAACAGGGTGGGGTGGTGCTCAAAACTGAAAATGGTTTGGAAACCTACATTGGCGGAGAAATTTCGTTGAGAAAAGGGGACTGAGCCCCTTTACTTTCTTAGCGATACTTTGTCGACAAGGTGGTTAGCACCTTTGTGGAGGATCAAATGGGCTCTTTCTCTGGTTGGAAGAATGTTCAATTCCAGATTGAGTCCATTAATATTGCGCCAAATTTCTTTCGCTTTACTTTTCGCTTCATCGACCGACAGTTGCGTATAGTGGCTGAAGTAGGAGCCTGGTTTAGTAAAAGCTCCGCGGTGAAACTTCAAAAATCTCTCAACATACCACTGCTCTATCGTTTCACTTTCCGCATCAACATAAATTGAGAAATCAAGAAAATCAGATACAAATACTCGATGTGGATCATGTGGGTAGTCCATACCGCTTTGTAATACGTTTAAGCCTTCAATAATAAGCACGTCAGGTCGGTCGACTTTTTTTAGCTCATCAGTAATGTCGTATGTGATGTGTGAGTAAACAGGTACTTCAAGATTTGGCTTGCCCGCCTTTACATCAGAAACAAATTCTACCAAGCGTTTGATGTCGTAAGATTCGGGAAAACCCTTGCGATGCATGATACCGCGC
>NZ_JAWOWF010000278.1:0-777 GCF_033340295.1 Vibrio sp. 1401 | reverse complement strand
TGGTCTGCGATTGAACCTTTTTCGACCCCGATTGAACACATCCATGTGTCTGATCGTTCTCATGCGGGAATGACGGACATCACTAAGCACGACGTTGGCGTTGAAGCGTTAGGTTATGTTGTAGAGTTAGCCGATGTTGGTCGTGTTTACCAAGAATTGCTGACTCACAGTACCGCTATCGATTTGTACTGCCCAGACTCCGCGAAGCACATTACCCGAACTCAAGAAAATGTGACGATTGAGCTTGCTAGTGGTGAGTTGCTTAATGCGAAATTACTTGTTGCCGCCGATGGTGCGGTTTCGCAATGTTGTCAGCAAATTGGTTTGGAGCTTTCTGAGCATGATTTCGACCAAGTTGCCGTAATTGCCAATATTGTGACTCAAGAGCCGCATCAAGGTCGCGCATTTGAGCGTTTTACTGAAAACGGCCCAGTTGCCCTGCTGCCAATGAGTGATAATCGAATGTCGCTCGTGTGGTGCTTACGTCCTGATGAAGCTCAAATTGTAATGGAATTGTCTGAAAGCGAATTTCTTGAACGGCTTCAGCAAGATTTTGGTTGGCGATTAGGTGCGATGCAAAAAGTGGGGCTGCGTGCGAGCTATCCGTTGTTGCTTCGTCACCGTAAGCAAAATATTTCACACCGTTTTGCGATAGTCGGTAACGCAGCACAAACGCTGCATCCCATTGCTGGGCAGGGCTTCAACTTGGGGATCCGAGACGTGGTCACTCTCGCTGAGGAACTGGTCAAGCAAGTTGGAGATGTTGGGCGTTACCAA
>NZ_JAWOWF010000277.1:0-780 GCF_033340295.1 Vibrio sp. 1401 | reverse complement strand
GTATTTTTATTAGCCGGAATGCTGACATGATCGGGTAATAATAATAAGATCAAAAAGATAATCCGTATTTATATAAGCAGAGAATGTGATGAGCCGAGACAACTACAACAAACTCAGCAATGATGAGCTGGATTTTGTCGATGACAAAACTGCCGCACTGCTTCTCAACACCCCAAATAGCGCCCGACTAATGTTGTGGGTTATGGTGTTGTTTTTTGTTGCAGCCATTGGTTGGGCATCGTGGGCACAGATCGACCAAGTCACCGTCGGTCAAGGTAAAGTAATTCCCTCTTCTCAAATCCAAGTAGTCCAAAACTTGGAAGGTGGTCTCGTCAAAGAAATTCTGGTGAAAGAAGGCCAACTGGTGAAAAAAGGCCAGCAACTTCTGTTGATCGACGATACTCGTTTTCGCTCGGACTACCGCGAACGTGAACAACAAGTTGCCAACCTGACCGCCTCGGTATTACAACTTTCTGCTTCTATCAACAGCGTTGCCGTCAATCGCGATTTTAATATTCAAGATTGGGAAAAAAGCGTCGTTCTCGATTACGGCAAACTGACTTTCCCACCGGTATTGGAAGAGACGCAGCCACAATTAACTCAGCGTCAAAAAGCAGAATACCTCGAAGATTTGGATAACCTACGCAACCAACTGTCGGTGATCGATCAACAACTTGAGCAAAAACAGCAAGACTTGGTCGAAATTGAAGCGCGAGTGCGCAACTTACGCCAAAGCTACCAATACGCGAAGAAAGAACTGGATATCACCCAACCGTTGGC
>NZ_JAWOWF010000276.1:0-780 GCF_033340295.1 Vibrio sp. 1401 | reverse complement strand
CTTTCGCACCTTTCGCGTTATTCATGTACTGGAAGAAGTCACTCTTCGGATCCAGAACAAGAATGTCGTTCTTAGAGCTGAATGATTTTTCGTATGCTCTTAGAGAACGTAGGAAGCTGAAGAACTCAGGATCTTTGTTGTATGCATTCGCATAGATCTTCGCTGCTTCTGCATCCGCTTCACCGCGTGTAACACGAGCGGTTTTATCCGCTTCTGCAAGAATGGTTGCTACTTCAAGTTCCGCTTGTGCACGAATGATTTCTGCTTTCTCACGACCTTGAGAACGGTGCTTACGAGCTACCGACTCACGCTCAGCGCGCATACGACGGTAAATCGACTCACTGATTTCATCAGGCAGGTTGATTTTCTTCATACGGAAATCGACAACACGAACACCCAAGTCTTTCATTGCACTTTCACGAGTATCTCGCAGTACATCCGACATGATTAGGTCACGTTCACCATCAATTTCTAACGCTTCACGTGCCGCTTCTGTGTTCACTTCATCACTGCTTGCGTCTTCTGGTAGCACGTCATCATTACGTGGACCAGAAACGATTTGCTTGATTTCACGAGCACCGATTTCAGAACGAAGTACGTCTGTGACTTTACGCTCAAGAAGTGCTTCAGCTGTCAGAGAGTTACCACCGCCTGTTGCTAGGTAGTAACGGCCGAAGTCTTCAATACGCCATTTCACGTACGAATCGATGATAACGTCTTTTTTCTCAGACGTTACGAAACGGTCAGCACGTCCATCCATCGTTTGAATACGAGCATCTA
>NZ_JAWOWF010000275.1:0-781 GCF_033340295.1 Vibrio sp. 1401 | reverse complement strand
TGACTCACAACCAAATGCTATTGATCGCGCCTGGTGTGCCTCATTCAATTCACTCCACATTGGTCGAAAGCAAGTGCGAGACTCATGTGATTTGGTTTAAGCGTGAGTGGATTGCCAATTTGATGTTCTATTGCGCAGAGCTTAGAAAGCTTGACCCGCTTTTAAAGGCGGCCAATAAAGGTGTGGTGTTTTCTGAACGGACAGCTCAGCACGTTGTGGATCTTCTGCATGAGCTCATGACGTTTCCTGCAATGGAGCAACTATCGAGATTTCTCCATGTTTTGTCTCTGATTGCTCACGATGAAGGAGCGAAAACACTGATGACTCACTCGTACTTATCGATGAGTGAACACGAGCTACAGGAAAGAGAGCGCGTGGCAAGTGTTAACGCGTATCTCGAACAACACTTTGCAACTAAGGTGACGCTCGCAGACTTGGCGAACTACTTATCGCTGAGTGAAAGTGCGGTCACAAGATTGTTTCAAAAGCACTTTAAAGAGCCGTTTAGCCAACGTCTAATGAAATTGCGGATCAATCATGCCGCAGATTTGCTGCAATCTACGTCGTTGCCGATTGGGATTGTGTTTGAGCGAGTCGGATATCGTAATCAAGCCCTGTTTAATCGCCACTTCAAAACGTACAAAGGACTAACACCACGCGACTACCGCCAGCATTATCAGCAGCGAATTCAGCCTTAATGGGAATGGTATGCAACTGCTAGTAAGAACGTGAAAAGAGTTACTCGACGGAAAGTGATGTGCAATTGGTATATTACTTGCAA
>NZ_JAWOWF010000274.1:0-782 GCF_033340295.1 Vibrio sp. 1401 | reverse complement strand
CCTGTTCGAAGAATCAGAAACCGAAGCAGGTAAAGCAGCAGGTGCAATGGGTCTGGTTGGTATCTCTGAGGGTGCTATTCCATTCGCGGCGCAAGATCCAATGTCAGTGATTCCTGCAAACGTACTTGGCTCAATGGTGGCGGCAGTAATGGCGTTCTCATTCGGCATCACCAACAGCGTTGCTCCCGGCGGTCCCGTGGTCGCTCTACTTGGCGCGATGAACCACCCAGTCCTTGCTCTGATTTGTATGGCAGCTGGCGCAACGGTTACCGCAGTAACGTGTGTAACGTTGAAGAAAGTACGTAAAGCAAAAATGATGCAAGCAGCTGCTTAATCCCCCCTCCCCCAAATGGCTCCTATGGCTTGGGCAATGTCGCCCAAGCCATGATTTTCTCTCATGGTGACACTCTATGTCTGATTTAACGATGTCCGATACACAAACGATTCAAACTCAAGCTGCGCATCCGACGTTTTTCCTGATGAACAACGTGATTCAAAACTACGCTTGGGGCAGTACTACTTCTGTTAACCAACTGTTTGGCATTGAAAACCCAACGGGCGAACCACAAGCAGAAGTATGGATGGGCGCGCATCCCAACGGTTGCTCATTGGTGATGGTAAACGGTGAGGAGACCAAACTGTCTTCACTGATTGCTCAAGACATGAATGCCTTTCTGAGTGAAGAAGTCGCAAACCGTTTTGGTGAACTTCCATACCTGTTTAAAGTGCTTGCCGCTGAGAAAGCGCTGTCGATTCAAGTTCACCCAAACAAACAACAAGCA
>NZ_JAWOWF010000273.1:0-782 GCF_033340295.1 Vibrio sp. 1401 | reverse complement strand
GATGTTGAAACGACGCACTACGGTATTGTTGCGCTGCTGAACGAACTACATAAAGGGCGCAACAGTGGTGGGGTTTGGAAGTGGTTTATCGACATCACTGCGCTGCTGATGGTGTTTTTCGTCCTGACCGGTGTATGCCTGTTATTGCCGAAGAAAAAGACGTTCAGAACATCACTACAGTGGATGAGCTTTGGCTCGTTGCTGTCGCTCGTCATTTATTTTGTTGCTGTGCCTTAACAGCCAGTTGTAGAGAAAAGCTTATGTTGAACACAGGCAAGTTACTTCGCCAAAACCTATTTTGCAAAGCGGCGTTGGTAGCAGCTATAGCACCATGGCCAGTTTTGGCTGCGCCTTTACCTGATGCCGCCAAAATCGACTTTGAATTTGAATTGCCGAAGATCGATACCTCAATGTACGCCCGTCCTTACGTCGCAGTGTGGGTTGAGGATGAACAACGTCAATCCGTTAAAACCATTCAGCTTTGGGTCGGTAAGGATGAGTGGCTCAAAGACATGCGCAGCTGGTGGCGAAAAGTGGGTCGTTATGATCGCGATCTGATTGACGCTGTGACGTCTGCGACTCGCCCTGCTGGGCAGTATCGATTTGTTTGGGATGGTACTAACGACGCAGGCGAACGCCTTGAGCAAGGTGACTATACCTTACATGTTGAGGTCGTTCGTGAACACGGTGGTCGCAACTACTTGCGCCAAAAAATGACATTAGCGGACAGGGAGGTGCGCTACCAACTCAAACCAACTCAAGAGACGGGGGTCATCACCGTC
>NZ_JAWOWF010000272.1:0-782 GCF_033340295.1 Vibrio sp. 1401 | reverse complement strand
AATATGGTGAGAAACCGTACTTAGTTTTGAAATCCATACCTAAGGTGAGTAAAGGCACCAACATCGATTTCCCGTTTCGTAGCGTTAACTTTGGCCAGGTTCCATATGTGATTCTGACCGATAATGTTCGCTATATGGTCGGTGCAAGAACGCCTCAGGGCTACCGAATATCCAGTGTTACACCTGCTGGTATTGAGTTGGTTAAAGGCGGGCGGGTGATAACAATAGAACTTGGATATGAAGGCGAGACGAACAATGACAAATCTTGAACAAATTTTAAATAACGACACAAACGGTGCGGAAGTGCACAAGATTAAGAGCAAGCTCTTAGAAGCACAAGCGGTGGTGAAACGTCAGTTGGATTTAGGGTGCTCACCACAGCAGTACCAATTGCTACTCAAACAGTATGAAGCTTACACAGCCGCCCATGCGGTCGTTGAATCATACGAAGCTAACTAAAAAATACGAGGAAGTCTTATGTCATTTTACGATGCTAGTAACAGTGTAAACCTTGATGATGTTAAAGCTAAGTTAGAACAACAAGCGAAAGATGCCAATACAGAAGTGACGGCAGCCATCAAGAACCTAGAAACCAATGCCGATGATCCATCAAAGCTTGCCGAGCTTCAGCACGCGATCAACAAATGGTCTGTTGTTTACAATATCAATGCGACCACCACTCGTGCGATTAAAGATGTGATGCAGTCGATTCTCCAGAAGGTGTAAAGCATGGAACGAGAAACGCGCCAACTGCTGGCTGAAATCGCGCTGATGGCAACAGG
>NZ_JAWOWF010000271.1:0-783 GCF_033340295.1 Vibrio sp. 1401 | reverse complement strand
ATGAATCTTCTCACGTTGTCTCTGTACCAGAGCGTAGAAGCCCGGAATCAAGAACGTACCCGCAAGAAGCACACACAATAGACCGCCAATCAGAGACACCCCGAGCGAGTTTTGACTCACATGACCCGCACCAGCGGCGAAGATCAACGGGAAAATTCCCAAGATAAACGACCAAGACGTCATGTTTACCGCACGGAAACGTAGCGTACCACCTTTTACGGCTGCGTCATCGATGGCAACGTCTTTCTCTTCGCGCTCTTGCTTCGCGAACTCCACAATCAAAATGGCGTTCTTCGCAGCCAAGGCTATAAGGAGAACGAGACCAATCTGAGCGTACAAGTTTAATGGCGTGCCCGTTAAGTTCAGCGCAAGGAAGGAGCCTAGCGTTGCAACAGGTACCACCAAAATGATCGCCAGAGGAATACTCCAACTTTCGTACTGCGCCACCATGAACAAGTAAATGAAGATCAACGCTAACGCAAATGCGTAAATGGCTTGGTTACCAGCAAGCACTTCTTGGTACGCCATGCCCGTCCATTCGTAGGTATAGCCCTGTGGTAGAACTTCTGCAGCAACACGTTCCATCGCTGCAATTGCATCACCACTTGAGTAACCCGGAGCTGGTTGGCCTTGAATGATGGCACTACGGTACATGTTGTATCGCCATGCCACATCAGGTTCGAATACTTGCTCGTAGCTGACTAGCGTGCTTAGTGGCACCATTTCCCCCATCGAAGAGCGAACATGGAAACGTTCCAAATCTCGCATGCCACTACGGTGTTG
>NZ_JAWOWF010000270.1:0-784 GCF_033340295.1 Vibrio sp. 1401 | reverse complement strand
ACAATATATTTTACATTACGATAACATCAAGCTCGTTCGATTCAACCCATTTCTTCAGCAAGGAGAGAAAAATGAGACAAGGAACCTTTTTCTGTATCGATGCCCATACCTGCGGAAACCCAGTGAGATTGGTGGCTGGTGGTGTTCCACCACTTGAGGGCAACACGATGAGTGAAAAGCGTCAGTATTTCTTAGAGCATTATGATTGGATTCGACAAGCACTGATGTTTGAACCGCGTGGCCATTCAATGATGTCGGGCTCCGTTGTTTTACCGGCTTGCAGCGACAATGCAGATGCTTCCATCCTTTTTATTGAAACCAGCGGCTGCCTGCCTATGTGTGGACACGGCACCATTGGTACCGTGACCACCGCCATCGAAAATCGTTTGATTACGCCGAAAGAGGAAGGACGTTTGATCCTCGACGTGCCAGCCGGCCAAATAGAAGTCCACTACCAAACCAAAGGTGACAAGGTCACGTCAGTAAAGATTTTTAATGTTCCAGCTTATCTTGCGCATCAAGATGTCACGGTTGAAATCGAAGGTTTGGGAGAAATCACCGTAGATGTCGCTTACGGCGGCAACTACTACGTCATTGTTGATCCACAAGAAAATTATGCGGGACTCGAGCACTACTCCCCTGATGAGATTTTAATGCTCTCCCCCAAAGTGCGCACCGCCGTTTCTAATGCAGTGGAATGCATCCATCCAAATGATCCCACGGTTTGCGGCGTTTCCCATGTACTTTGGACAGGGAAACCAACGCAAGACGGCGCAACGGCTCG
>NZ_JAWOWF010000269.1:0-784 GCF_033340295.1 Vibrio sp. 1401 | reverse complement strand
GTTTATCGGTTTGGCATTTTTGTTTTACATCACAGTGACAACTGGCAGTGCGAATACAGGTTGGGGTTTAAGCCGCTTAGCCGGTGGTATCGCCTTCAGTATGGGGTTAATCCTTATCGTTATTTGCGGTGGTGAGCTGTTTACCAGTTCGGTGCTTTCCAGCATCTCATGGGCAAACAAACAAATCTCTTTCGGCAAAATGTTGTCGATTTGGGGCAAGGTTTACGTAGGTAACTTCATCGGCGCAATGTTTTTGCTTGCTCTTGTGACTGCGGCAGGTTTGTACCAAATGGATGCAGGCCAATGGGGTTTGAATGCTCTTAATATCGCACAACACAAACTGCACCATACATTGCTTCAAGCCTTTGCTTTGGGCGTTCTATGTAACCTACTGGTTTGTCTTGCAATTTGGTTGACGTTTAGTTCTGCAAACGCAATGACGAAAGCGCTTATGACCATTCTTCCAGTTGCGATGTTCGTCAGCAGTGGCTTTGAGCACTGTGTGGCAAACATGTTTATGGTCCCACTAGGCATCGTTATTGCCAATTTTGCCCCTGAATCATTTTGGGCATCTGTTGGTGTACCGGCTTCCCAATATGCGGATTTAAATGTCGCACACTTTATTAGTGCGAACTTAATTCCAGTGACGTTTGGCAACATCGTCGGTGGCGCGGTACTCGTTGGTTTGGCTAACTGGTGTATCTACCGCCGCCCAGAGTTAAAAGCAGCCAATGTTTCATCTATCACAAATACAACTCAGTTATCGTCAGTTAAGGAAATCACA
>NZ_JAWOWF010000268.1:0-785 GCF_033340295.1 Vibrio sp. 1401 | reverse complement strand
TGCGCATCTTTAATGATCTCTTCCCACAAACTTTCTATTGGCTGTGTCTCGCGTGTCATGTGGCTGTTCACCTGCATGCGCGAGAGCTCAAGCAATTCGCTGATCATCTGCCCAAGGCCCTGCGCTTCGGTATCAATCCGAACCAACTCAGGGCTGTCACCCTGTTTGCGCGTCGCTAATGCACTGGCCATGCGCAATCGAGTGAGTGGCGAGCGTAATTCGTGAGAAATGTCCGACAGTAAACGCTGCTGACCTGAAATCATCTGATTCACCGCTTCGACCATTTGGTTGAAGCTGCTGCCCGCTTGACGAAATTCTGCGGTGCCTTTTTCAAGATTCGGATCGATGACGAACTCACCTTTTGCCACTCGCTGTGCGGCGGCTTCAAGGCGGCGTGCGGGTTGGCTCAGCGCCCAAGCAAGCCACAGCAGTAATGGCGTGCTCACCAGCATGACGGCCAACAGTAACTGGAATGGGTGGTCGAAGAGACGCAGTAGCAGCGGTGGTGGCTCGTTCCATTTAAAGCCAACGTACATCAGAAGATCAGAGTCGGCCAGAACGATTGGCACAGGGCCGGCAATCATATAGCGGCCATAAAGTCTCTGTTTTGGCTTGTTGTAATCTTCAATACTGGTGACAAAGTTTTGCATCGCACGCAGTTGAAAGTTACTGCGCTTATCGGTGGTTAAGACGTTGCCGTTGTAATCCGAAAAGAACACTCGTGGTCGTGGGTCATGTTTACCTGCGCGGTTGCCCTCGACGCGGAATAAAATGCGTCCTAGATC
>NZ_JAWOWF010000267.1:0-786 GCF_033340295.1 Vibrio sp. 1401 | reverse complement strand
GTGACTTTCCATGATTTTACCGTCTCGAATGATGAGTTGGGTAAGCCAGTTTTACTGTTGTCTGGCGTGGCTCAAAAAATGGCGCAGACGATGGGCGTTAATCACGTGCACTTATCCATTTCTGATGAACGTCACTACGCGGTTGCGACCGTGATTCTTGAATCCTAACCCTTTAAGCTGAATAACAAAAGCCAGAGCAAATGCTCTGGTTTTTTGTATGAAGTTTAGTCAGAATGCTACTGCTCTAGATAAAGTTTTGCAGTGGTGGTGACCTTAATCATTTCATCTTGCAGTTCAAACATTTCAGGTTCAATTTCTTCAATGCTGGCTCCTGAACGAAGTGCGTGTTCAAGCGTAGCACAGAGAGATTTTAGCCTTGGTACGCCACAATAAGAGCTACTGCCGTGCAGTTTGTGGATCACATGAATTAATTCTTCACGCGAATAATCGTCTTGCTCAAGTGCGTGGTCGACAACTTCTTCTACTTCTGGAATGAAATCGATCAACATACGCAGCATATCTTTGGCTAAGTCTTCCTTATTAGCGCTCTGTTTCAATGCGGCTTGCCAGTCAATAATCACATCAGGTTGTGTATTTTCAGCTGTAGCAGGTGCTTCACTTGCTGGTTCATCCACGTAGGACGGCGCAACTTTCCCTATGCTTTCTGTACAGGTATTCGGATTCCAGTGGACCAACACTTGTTGCAGTACATGCTCTTCAATTGGTTTGGTGAGGTAATCATCCATACCTGCGGCGAGCAGACGATCGCGCTCCCCGGCCATGGCG
>NZ_JAWOWF010000266.1:0-787 GCF_033340295.1 Vibrio sp. 1401 | reverse complement strand
AAGATGTTATTGAGTTCGACAAGTCCAGTTTCTATTCGTTGGCAAGACTTGCCCAATACCGTCGGTTGGATGATGCGCTTTTTATTGAAAGCCAAACCTTCAGCGGCAAAAGCTTCCACGCAGGCGATAACAAGCCTTAACACGCGAGCCGTTCAGAGTTGGAATCTGTTATTAGATTCGATCGGAAAAAGTGGGCTGATTAAGATGGATGGTTCACTGCTGACGTTTGAAAGCGAAAGCTTGTTTGAAGGTTATCAAAGTACGCTTGATGCGTTAGCGGAACAAGGTGTTCGGTACGAGCTTTGGACGCAAAACGAAATCCGACGTCGGCTTCCTGAACTCAGCAAAAAGGTTCGGTTTGGCGTCTTTTTTCCAGAAACAGGACATACAATAAACCCTTATGCACTCTGCGTTGAGCTAAGTAATGCATTTGAAAAATTCGGGGGGGAACTTGTCCATGAAGAAGTAGACGCAGTAAGTAAAAACGGCGATGTCTTGGTCAATACTCAGCGAATGTCTTTTGACAAAATTGTGGTCGCAGCGGGTGTTCATTCTAAAGCTTTGGTTCGCCAGTTAACCGGTGTGAATGTCCCGATACACGCTGAGCGAGGCTACCATCTCATGATGAATGACAAGCGTGAGTCATTGCCGTTTCCTATCAGTTCTGCCGACAGAAAGTTCATTATGACGCCCATGTCTGAAGGCTTACGTTTGGCGGGAACGGTCGAGTATGCCGATGTGAAATCGCCACCAAACATGAAGCGCGCAGAGATGTTGTATCAGCAGG
>NZ_JAWOWF010000265.1:0-787 GCF_033340295.1 Vibrio sp. 1401 | reverse complement strand
TCTAAACCACCTCCAAACGATCCAGAAAGGGACGATATTCCCTACTAGCAGTTTGATCTATGTCACATATTTAGAAATTTCTTTAACTAGGAAGATATTACCTCGTTCGGAGTATGTTTCTGCTGCTTTTTTGAACGTTTAAATTAGTTAAAGCTAATGCTTGAGAGGCGTTTTTTTCATTAACCCCGACTTTCAATAACTGAAAGTCGGGGTTTTCTTTGTTATGCACAATTTAAGTGTTTCACTTCTCAAACTTAAGTGTACGCTCAAGTTTATCAGCTTAAATACAATCTAATTAGAGGGCTGACGCCCTCATGATGACTCACTACCCTTGTGCTTCGACGTGCTACGCACGTGCGCACAGGCTAACGTGAGAACTGGATGCTTACGTTACTGAGCACAGCGAAACACCGTAAACGCTTTACTTTCATCGCCCTTTTTCGCTTCGCTAGGTCTAGCAGGGCGCGAATCAAGATCGAGTTTTTGGAGAGTTTTATTCACGCGCAGTAACTTCCAAATGAGTGGTTTGTTCCTATCGCTACGCTCGTTCTATATTCCTCGCACTGCTCGTCATGATTAATAGTATTTGCTTTGATGCTGCTCTAAAGAATTACGTCGTTTTGGAGGATATTTGTTGGTTTTGGTGGAAATGAATATCCGTAATAGCTGTAATTAAAGTGTGGTTAAAAGTCTAAAAAATTAGTACAAGCTCATGAGCTTTTTGCTAGAATGAACAACGTAGAAGGGTTTTACGTAACTTCGTCTCTGGAATTGGATTTTACGTACA
>NZ_JAWOWF010000264.1:0-788 GCF_033340295.1 Vibrio sp. 1401 | reverse complement strand
GTCCGGCCGAAAGAGTTTGCTACGTGGTCATCGTGTTTGGATCATGTACGCGCAACCTTATCAAGTCACTTTACAAGAGCAGCAGCAAGAGTTGGCGCAGTTAGAGATGGCTCGCTCAGCGCTAGATTCGCTGTCCGAGTTGATCTGCTTACAAGATTGTCAAGGTAACTTATTGACGACGAATCGTGCCTTTGACCAGTTTTGGGAGGGGCGACGAGAAGAAGCCATCACTGCAACGGCGAGCCGAGTCGCTACCCGTAAAAGTGAACGCAAATGGACGACGGACACGCAAGGTCGCAGCTGCTTGCTTGAAGTGAATTTAAGCTCGTTAGTATCGCCAAGTGGTGAGCTACTCGGAACGTTGTCTATTAGTCACGATGTGACGGAATGGCATAAGATTCAGCAGAACTTACGTGATGAAATGGAACGTCGTAAAGACACTGAAGTCGCTTTGGCTCAGCGTGACACCATTCTTCAAACAATCTTAGATGCAAGCCCTGACTCTATCGGTATTTTTAATGAGAACATGGTGTACCAAGCGTGCAATAAGCCATTTGTAAACGCTTTAGGTATATCGGAAGTTTCTGATTTGATTGGTAAACGTCTTCAAGATGTCATTCCCGTTGAAATGTACACGCGGTTGGAAACGAGCGACCTCCACGCTCTACGACAAGCGGAACCGGTAAGGTACATCGATAAGGTCGTGAGTAGTGATGGCCATATAACGTGGTTTGATGTGGTGAAATCGCCGTTTAAAGACAAGGCATCGGGTACGAATGGCGTTCTTA
>NZ_JAWOWF010000263.1:0-790 GCF_033340295.1 Vibrio sp. 1401 | reverse complement strand
GAAGATGCGTTCCGTCAGCAAAAAGAGTTTGCGGAACAGACCATTCACTATGTCGGTCAATCAGAGCGTCTAGAGCAGGTGGAAATGGAACATCGTAAGTTCCAGAAAATTTCCTTTGCCCTATTCATCACCGTTCTGGTTATGTTTTTGTTCATTATGCGCCGCGGCGTGATCATGCAGCGCCAAGCGGGTGAAATCGAAAAACTTCGTAACGACCTCTTTACCCATTCCCGCTCTCGCTTACGTAATCTGCGCATGCTGAACGTGAAGTTGTCTCGCTCACTGAAAAAATCGCGTGACACTTTTGAACAGTGGCAAATGGGTGAACTTATCCATGAACCGCTCAACGACCGACTACGTTTTGTGATGATCGACCTACCGTTCTTACGCAGCATGTACGTTCAAAATGGTTACAAAGCGGGCTTAGAATTAGAACGCGCATTCGGTGAATACCTAGCAGAGCGCATCGAAAAACCGGCACGTTTGTACCACTTCTCGGATGCAAACTTACTCTACATCGAACCTAACGCCGACCGCGACGCCTCTGCCGAAGTCATGTTTGAAAAATTCCAAGCGTGGGTAGACGAATTTGCGACTCAGCATAACGTCAATCGCATCATTCGTATGGGCATCAGCGACTACCCGTTCTTGCCTCGTGCTTACACCGCTATCAATGACGAAGAGCTGCTCGATTTACTGCTACTTGCGACGCACATTGCACGCGAAGTTAGCCTCAAAGATAAACAAAGTCATTGGGTATTTTTGAAAGCCATAGACAACGCGCCAGCAG
>NZ_JAWOWF010000262.1:0-790 GCF_033340295.1 Vibrio sp. 1401 | reverse complement strand
AGCTACCGCATGACGAGGATTTGTTAGAGTCGGAAGACGATGCGCCAATCATCAAATTGATCAATGCTATGTTGGGTGAAGCGATCAAAGAAGGTGCGTCCGATATCCATATCGAAACGTTTGAAAAGACGCTTTCTATCCGCTTCCGTGTCGACGGCGTTCTGCGTGAAGTCTTGACGCCGAGTCGTAAGCTTGCGCCGTTGCTGGTGTCGCGTGTGAAGGTTATGGCGAAGCTCGATATTGCTGAAAAGCGTGTGCCTCAAGATGGTCGTATCTCGCTACGTATTGGTGGCCGAGCGGTCGACGTGCGTGTTTCTACCATGCCATCCTCTCACGGTGAACGAGTGGTAATGCGTCTGTTAGATAAAAACGCAACGCGCCTTGACCTGCATAGTTTGGGCATGACTCCTTCGGTACACGACAACTTCCGTCACCTCATTGGTCGCCCACACGGTATCATCTTGGTGACCGGCCCTACGGGTTCTGGTAAATCGACCACTTTGTACGCCGGCTTGCAAGAAATCAACAGCAACGAGCGCAACATTCTGACGGTGGAAGACCCAATCGAATTTGATATCGATGGCATTGGCCAGACCCAAGTTAACCCGAAAGTCGATATGACATTTGCGCGTGGTCTACGTGCGATCTTACGTCAGGACCCGGATGTGGTGATGGTCGGTGAGATCCGTGACTTAGAAACCGCGCAAATTGCGGTGCAAGCGTCTTTGACTGGTCACCTGGTAATGTCGACGCTGCATACCAACACCGCTGTTGGTGCGATCACGCGTCT
>NZ_JAWOWF010000261.1:0-790 GCF_033340295.1 Vibrio sp. 1401 | reverse complement strand
GAATAAAATCTCATCTTTTATTACTCGGTGTTGGTTATCGAGGAAAAGAATGTAAAAAGCCTCTCTTTGGCGGTCTCTTAATATAGAGGAGAGATATAATTTAGTTTGCTCAGGGCTGGTTAAGGCGTCGCCACGCTTGAGGGTTTCCGCCAAATATCGCTGAGTCATTTCTAACACCGCTTGCAATTGCACATATTTGGCCTGCCCTAACCCTTTATGCTGACAAAACTCCTGTTCTGAAGCGGAGAACAGCTGCCTAAGCGAACCAAAATCTTGAATAAGGAAATCGGCCAACTCAATCACGTTCATGCCTTGCGTGCCCGTACGGAGGAATATCGCCAGTAATTCGGCATCGGTTAACGCCTGCGGCCCACGTTGCAGAAGTTTCTCTCGTGGCATCGACTCATTTGGCAAAGCTTTGAGTATCATCGGAACTCTCTTTGAAGGTAAGAATCCCTATTCCACAAAACAGAAAGCGAAAGTCGAGGGTGACTTTCGCTTTCTTCGTTCCACTCTGATTTTATGTGCAATTTAATGGTTCATCAGAGTTTAAAGTTGCCGACCAGATCGTGAATTTCCGTGCCGGATTGTGACAACTGAGTGCTGATCGTTTCTGCGTGTTGCAAGGTATCATTGATGTTGTTGACGATCTGTTGAATCGCCACCAAGTTCTGGTTGATGTCTTCCGCCACCGCACTTTGTTCTTCTGCCGCTGATGCGGTTTGAATTCCCATATCTCGAATTGTACCAATAGAATGGTGGACACCAGACAAAGACTGTTGAATCAGTG
>NZ_JAWOWF010000260.1:0-791 GCF_033340295.1 Vibrio sp. 1401 | reverse complement strand
AACCGTTTTACTGTGCTGGCAGCTTCAAAAGCGAAGGGATGGGAATTTGTTTGTTCGAAAAGTTAGTCGGCAAAGATCCAAACACTCTCGTTGGCCTGCCTCTGATTGATTTGATTGATATGCTGCAAAAGCAAGGTTTCGAGATCTTGTAAGTTTAATCAACGCCTCTACTCATCATTTGAAACCTAATATATAAGTGAAATGCAAAAGGGGAGCTAGAGCTCCCTTTGTTTATAGTAAATGCGTTCAGTTTGCCTTTCTTAATCCAACAAGCACTTTCTCTAGTTTGGATTCCATCGGAGCATTAATTTCCATCCATTCATCATTAGACGGATGTTGAAACTTAATGTTCGCGGCATGCAAAAACAAACGGTCCAATCCAAGTTGACCAGTGTAGGCATCAAAACGTCTATCTCCGTAACGATCATCCCATGCGATAGGATGTCCGGTGTACTGAGTATGCACACGAATTTGGTGAGTACGCCCCGTAATTGGGCTGGCTTGAATCAACGTCGCTTGCTCAAATTTCTCAAGAATTTTGAAACGCGTTTCTGATGGCTTACCGTTTGGGTTCACTCGTACAATACTGTTCACTTCATTTTTAAGTAAGGGGGCGTTCACAACTTTACAGTTGCTTTTCCATTGCCCCATCACTAAGGCGAAGTAAAACTTCTTCACCGTTTTTTCACGGAACTGCGCTTGCAAATGGCGAAGCGCCGAGCGCTTTTTAGCAACCAGTAAAATACCCGAGGTATCTCTGTCAATACGGTGAACCAATTCTAGGAAACGTG
>NZ_JAWOWF010000259.1:0-791 GCF_033340295.1 Vibrio sp. 1401 | reverse complement strand
CACTCCATTTTTTGTTCTGGTTTGTTTTCTCTCATACCCATCACGCACAAATGGTTGTGCAAAAACATCACTGAAGGCTTGGACTAACAACGATTTGTGAGGATTGGGATCACATCCAATATCGAAAGCTACGGCATCGTTATTCTTTGACGTCGTTTTTAATAAAAAGCGATGGGAGAGCAAGAATAACAACACGTTTTAGCTTCTTTGGACATTACGAGTTGTTCAAAAAACTAAGGCGACCATTTAGGCCGCCTTAGTAAATTGATTTTATAAAAAACCTTTAAAACCAGCCTGCTACCAGTTGCTTAAGCCAATCCATAATACGTTTAAAAATACCGCCTTCTTCCACTGGTTCGAGTGCAACTAGCGCGGTCTCTTTCACGACTTTTCCATCCACTTTGTATAGCACCTTGCCAACTACCTGATCTTGAGCAATTGGCGCAAGTAAATCACCGTTGTATTCCACTTCCGCTTTAAGTTTGTTTACATCACCTTTAGGCAGAGTGAGATAAACATCGCGGTTCACGCCAACTTTTAACTCATCCTTTTGCCCCATCCAAACGCGAGCGTTTGCGATATCAGTTCCTGCGGCCGTTGGCATCAAGGTATCGTAGAATCGAAAACCGTAACTAAGAAGTTGCTTACTTTCTGATTCACGCACACTTTGGCTCTTCGCCCCCATAACAACTGCGATAAGGCGCATGTCGCCATTGGTGGCTGACGTCGCCAAACTGTAACCTGCACCACTGGTATAGCCCGTTTTCATCCCGTCAACGTTCATGCTACGA
>NZ_JAWOWF010000258.1:0-792 GCF_033340295.1 Vibrio sp. 1401 | reverse complement strand
ATGTGATCCGTCGTTGATATTAATATGACCAATTACGCTAGACCGAGAACAAACAAAAAAAGGCCACCTTTCGGTGGCCTTTTGATTCTAGCTTTCAGGCTATCGCAATGTATTCAAACTTAGTTGAAGTTTGGCTTTGTCATTGCTGCAGAGGCGCGGTTTGTTGCCACTTGGCTACCAGCACCTTTAGCTTGGTAGCGTTCAGCTTTAAACGGCGCTGCGGCTACTTCGATTTCACGTAGTTCTTGAGGGCCAGGTGCTTTTGTCATTGGTGCGCTAGCTCGTGGCTTAGCAACAACGTTGATAACTTCAGCTTTCATCTCTGGCGCTGCTACTGGAGTTTCAACGGCGACTTCTGTTGCTGCTTCTTCCAAAGTTTCTGCAACGACTGGCTCTTGAACCGGAGCTTCTTCAACAACTGTTTCTGTTGTTGCTTCCGCAACAGGTGCTTCAGCCACTTCAACGATCGGCTCTACAGGAGCTTGATCAACCGCTACTGGCTCTGCCTTTTCAGGCGCTACAGCTTCAACAATCGGTGATTCAGCTTTAGCTTCTACTGTTTCTTGAACTTTAGGTTCAACAACAGGTGCTTCAGCTACCGCAGGTTGCTCACGACGGATGATGACTTTACCCATTGCCATTTCAGGGCAAGCAAAACCACCTTGCATAGCAGGTACAGTTGCAATTGCCACAACCGCTTCTTCCTGAACTCGCTCTTCCTTCTTAGGCGCTGGTTTTGGAATGTAACGTGGCATCACTTTACCCATTGCCATCTCAGGAGATGCTACACCG
>NZ_JAWOWF010000257.1:0-794 GCF_033340295.1 Vibrio sp. 1401 | reverse complement strand
GTAAATAACGGGTCTTTTTTTAACATGCGATATCGAGCTCGCCACTGCACAAATTTGATGGTGAGTTGCGGCTTATTCTTGCTCTTTCACCGTGTTGGCATAAGCTACTAATGCCTAAGCACTTGTTCTCTAAAGAGGAAGCATACAATGACAAACGATGTTAACACTTGCGTAATCATCGCTGGCGCAACTGGGTTAGTCGGCAGCAAAGTGGTCGAAAACCTCATTGCTCAGTCAGGTATTTCTCATTTGTACTCCCTCTCCAGACGCCCACTTAAAGACATTTATGACCCAACAAACAAGATCATTCCAATCATTGATGCAGAGCTCACTATTCATCAATGGAATGAAAATCAAACAACGCCCGATATAGGTTTCATTTGTTTGGGCACGACTCTCAAGCAAGCAGGCAGTAAAGAAAACCTACGTAAAGTCGATGTCGAACTGGTCACTTCGGTCGCACAGCAAATGAAAATGGTCGGCGTAAAACGCCTTGCGGTGGTGTCTAGTTTAGGTGCCAACCGTTCCTCTCCTTCTCACTACCTTGCTTGCAAAGGACAAATGGAGCAGAACATTGAAAAAATGGGATTTGATGAAGTGGTGTTTGTGCGTCCAGGCCCTTTAGTTGGTGAACGCGATCACCCGCGAAGTGATGAAAAGCTTGTTCAAGCTTTATTCAAAGTCATTCGCCCACTTATGATAGGGAAATTGTCTAACTTTCTACCGATTAAAGCCGAAGAAGTGGCCAAAGCGATGATTTATCAAGTTTACAGTTATCAGGAAAATTCGGTTGT
>NZ_JAWOWF010000256.1:0-796 GCF_033340295.1 Vibrio sp. 1401 | reverse complement strand
TGCAGGTTTCGCAAACCACTCTTCCAAGAATCGGCGGTTAAATAGGCCCGTTAACATGTCGGTTTTCGCCAAACGACGCATACGTAAACGCGAACGGTTCACGTACAAAAATACCAACGCCATAAGCAATAAAATACCAATCATTACCAATAACACTTCACCCAACAGGTAGAATGTTCGGCGATTATTCTCCAGCTCTAGACGCTGTAATACATTGTTCCAGTTGAGGTTTTCGTTCTCGTACTCTAATCGCTCTAGCTCAAACAAGGTTTGTTGTCGCTCTAAGTTCTCGACTTCACGCTGATTACTAAATTGAATGAATTTTTCATGATATTGACCGTAGGTTTGATAGGCCAATTCGAAGTTTTGATCTCCGGCGTAAGCCATAGCAGCGACTTTTAACAGCTCCATTTGCTGCTGTTTGATGTAGCGACTCTCGATGATCTCAGGAAGTAAAGGCGTAATCATCGTTAACAAAGCTTGATACTGCTTACGCTCTAGCATGTACTCAGCTTGCAACAACTTAAATGTTGCCAAGTACGCATTCGAGGTTTCACGGTACTGCAAGTTTTCGGCAAGCTTGAGATGACGCAGCATGTTTTTTTCGTTGTTGGTTTCGCGATACAGAGACGCAAGCTCCAAGTTCACCCGAAAACGAAAACGTCCGTCACCAATAATCTGCGCAAGCTTTAAAGCCGCTTGATAAGATTTGATGGCTTCATGGTAGTGGAACTGATCTTTTTGTAGCTTGGCAATAGTTAGGACTCTAATCAACTCATTAAACGACATGCGGCGG
>NZ_JAWOWF010000255.1:0-798 GCF_033340295.1 Vibrio sp. 1401 | reverse complement strand
CTCGCTGCGCCTTCACTTCGTCATAAATCCGTCCTGCTTGAACCGGGCTACCGCCAGGGCTGTTTATGCGAAGTGAAGGGCTCGCTGCGCCTTCACTTCGTCATAAATCCGTCCTGCTTGAACCGGGCTACCGCCAGGGCTGTTTATGCGAAGCACGATAGCTTGTGAGTTCGGGTTGTCGAATGCAGCTTGGATGGACGGGATAAGGTGATCAGCATCGGCCAGAGTGCCAGCAGCAATTTCACCACGGATGTTGATATACACGGTGTGAGGGGCTCCAGCCTTGGCGCTTTGCCACGGCATCCCACCCGGATTAGATGCCAAAATGATGAAGCCGATCATGAGAAGCACGAAACCTGATGCGCGAAGCACACGCAACATGGTCCGCCAGCGCCGGTCTTTCACCTGCTCTTTATGCAGGGTGAACATGTACTTCTCAATGAGCTCTTTCTCCCAGGGGATCTCTTTGTTTTCTGCCATTAGTCTTTCCTTTTGCATGTTTCGATTATCTGTCCCCAGAACTCTTCATCAGCGCTATCAGCCCGGTCTTTGACTTTCTGGTAAACAAGGTTGGTGTTGAGCTGATGCTCACGACAGAACTGGGCAATGTTGCTGTAGGTCCTGTCCAGATAGGTGAAGGGTTTCCCTTTACCTTTTTTCTTGGCGAGGATGAGTTTCCACTCATCATTGGAGAGTTTGTCTGCGGCCTTCCTTGTGTCCGCAATGCGCCTACGCACCGTTACCGGATCAAGTCCATGCGCTCTGGCTATACTGGCAACGCAATTGAACTTCCGACCG
>NZ_JAWOWF010000254.1:0-798 GCF_033340295.1 Vibrio sp. 1401 | reverse complement strand
CAAGTAAAATCAGGGCCTATACCGGATTCTCTGCGCCACTTACCTAAAGTCGAACGTCCGGCGTTCAAGCGTAAAAAGCGAAGCTACCCAAAGAGTGGGGCATCGAAAGCGGGAGCCTCAAAGCGAAAGAGCTCTTAAACAAAAGCGGCGTATGATAGCGCCGCTTTTGCTTGTTGTTTGTGGTGGTGTTACTCAAACAGATCTCCGTGATTTTGAATGGCACCTCTTACATCATCTTGCGTAAGAACTCGTTTTCCCGAGACTTGTTTGACTTGCTTACCTAAATCGACCAACGCATCGCGATTCGCTTGTGTTTGACGTTTCCCTGCGCTTCTTAAGCAGTAGTTGAGTTCGTGATCTTCACTAAAATTCACCAGATCTCTATCCGCAGCCATGCTCACTCTCCTTATTTGTTTGATAGCCTTACTAAGTCTGGAAAGGAAACTCAGAAATTCAAGGTTGTCAGAGAAGTAGAAAGCATAAAGCTAACCTACCTCTCATCTTTTTATAAAATACTTACCAAGGAAGCGAAGTTCCGTCGTAATTGATGAATTGACCAGAGTGTTCAACGGTGCTTTGGTCAATAACTTGTGCTAGCCCTTGAGCTGATGTCTCTGCATCTATAAGTGCATTTGGCCCACCCATTGTGGTGCGTACCCAACCAGGGTGCAAAGCAAGGACAGTAAAACCGTCAGGCGTTAAGTCATTGCTTAAGCTTTTGACTACGGAATTGAGTGCCGCCTTTGACGAGCGATAAATATAGCCGCCACCCGATGTATTCTCCGTCATACTCCCGAC
>NZ_JAWOWF010000253.1:0-798 GCF_033340295.1 Vibrio sp. 1401 | reverse complement strand
TTTAATTTCGAGACAACATAATATATCGCAAACATAGTTTGTCGAATTCATTGATATAGTTACGTCAAGATTCAAAAACAAGCCATAAGTAAGGACTCAGGTTCAAGAAAATTCTCAAAGTTACAAGCATGTTCTGGATTAAGGGATATAATTTCTATACGAAATAAATTATAATCGCCGACTTGTAAGCAATTGGCTAGTCGATAACAACTTATTCCATTCCTATGACAGACAGTATGAGCGACACGCTTCAAGAACGAGAAGCTTCTGAATTAACTAAGCATAATTCTATCAGCATAACATCAACATTGGACGAGTTATCAGCAAGCGAAACCGATGCTTGTATTTATATCTACTGTCCAAAAGAAGACGAAACAAAGATTGCTCAGGTACTTAAGAGACATCCTGAGATTAACGCTCAAGTTAATAACTATGCCCTTAGGGATTTCAAGAGTAAAACGCTTTGCCACTTCAAAAGCTCACACCTAAACCCTGAGCAGCAAGCGTTTCTTGTAGCTGCGACAGAACTAGGGGCTTGGGTTGAGCCTTTAGTGAGCTACTTTGATCGTTCACTTGGCTACACTGAAACTGAGCTCTTGCATAGCGGCTACTTCTTACACCAAAAAGCTTTTTCTATCCTCTCTAATCGTAAGAACAGCTGGCAAAAGCGCTTCATCGATCTCTTGTTTGTTTTTATGCTATCGTGGGTTGCTATCCCAGTAGGGCTTATTACGGCACTGCTCATTAAGCTTGAGTCACCAGGCCCGGTATTCTTTAAGCAGCGTCGTACTGGCCAAT
>NZ_JAWOWF010000252.1:0-799 GCF_033340295.1 Vibrio sp. 1401 | reverse complement strand
ATTGAATCGTGCTCAAGGTCTTTTTCCTAGCGCACATTTTATGGCGGAGTACAGTTCTTATACACAGACTGCAACCTGGGATAGCCTTGGCTTTCAAAAGGCAAGCTCCACTTTTAAACGCGTCGTTTTAAACTATGAGAATCGACTTCAAGCCACACCTTCTGCTGATTGGGCAGATAAGATCTCGGCAGCGCTCCTTACGTTGTTAGTTGATGGTGGGGCTGCGGCGTCAGTCTTTGCCCTGCAAAATGTAGGTTCTGCTATTGCTACTATATATGACGCGATTGCTCGTTCAATCGTCAAAATTTCAGAACTCTCTAGCGAATTTTCTGAACGCGTAAAAGGTTTACTTGGCCACATGTTGGTATTTGCGGGGAAAGGTGCAAATATCGCGATCAAATTTACTTATTCCTTTATTCGTTGGGTGTTTGAATTGGTGCTAAGTAAGTTGAATCAGGCTGTTAAAGCCGCTCTCAAAACGACCTTCTGATTTTGATTAATCCTCCTTTGCTTAGGTGTGGTTTATTCTTAAATACGAAAAGTTTCCTACTTGGTTAGCGAAGCTAGTGGCGAGCAAATAGATAAAGTGCTTGGTGAGTCAGATAGAAAACACCGCCTCGATAGCGGCGGTGTTTTATTTTGGATTACTGTCGTTGATAAACCGATCGACCTCTGCTGATGGTTTCTTCCACGTTTAGGTCTTTTAGCGCCTTAGGTTCAATCTTCATCGGGTTGTTATCGAGGATGATTAAATCCGCATTCTTACCACTTCGATAGAACCTTTATACGACTCCTCGAA
>NZ_JAWOWF010000251.1:0-801 GCF_033340295.1 Vibrio sp. 1401 | reverse complement strand
AGAACCTAAGCGGCCTGTAAATGCAGAATCAGAGAACTTTTTGTAGTCGCTAGCCGCGTTACCACTTGGGTTACTGCCTGTATCGCCTGGATCGGTTTCAAATGCATCCCACCGTACGCCCGGAGTAATCGTAAAGTTACCTACCGTAATCTCGTCTTGTAAAAAGAGCCCATAACGACGCTCGCTCGCAGAAGGAATATAGAAAATTTCTTTGTTCGCGCTTGCACTGTTGTACTCCTTGTTGACGTTCTTAATGTCTTTATCACTAAAGGATGCACCGTACACAAAGTAATGCTCTGTACTACCAAGCGAGAGATATTTGTCAAACTGTGAGTCAAACTGGTAGCCTTCATCCTCGTAGATGTAGTCTTTACGTTGGATATTCTGGCCTTTTACACGATCAGTAATGCCGTTTTCTTCTTTGCTAAGCCAGTCTAGTTGCCAGGTAAGGGAGTCCGCTAGGGCCGTTTGCATCTCCCAAATATGTTTTATACCAACTTGATATTGCTCTGTTACATCTTCACTTGTTGCATTCGTATAACCGTTGTAAGACTGCTTTCCGTTGCCTTTGTTGCGAATATAATTCCCATTGAATTCAACACGATGTGCATCATTGACTTGGTACTGAAGTTTAACTAGTAAGTTGTTCGCTTCAGTACTTGCATCTGCTAGATCTCCAAAGTTATCCAGTTCATTGCCGTCGCGACGCGTATAGGCAACTAAAGATTCCAAATCGCCCGTTTTGTTTGCAAGTGCAACAGATTCACTGAATGTATTGTCTTCAGAAGAGTAGTTGAACTT
>NZ_JAWOWF010000250.1:0-801 GCF_033340295.1 Vibrio sp. 1401 | reverse complement strand
GCCGAGGATGGTTGTTGGCGACATTCTGAAACCGATAGACCAGATTGGTAGTAAAGCACAAAATCGGCAGTCTCTGCTTCTTCACATACGTCAATCAGATCGGTACTTACGCGAAAGGTATTTTGCCCAAGAACAAGTTGAATAAATTGAGTCGGGCTTACGCCCAACTCAATCTCATCAATACTAAAACCCTGTTCTTTCGCCAACAATAAACTCTGCTGAACAGATCCTGTCAGCGGAATTAACGACGATGGAATAAGGATTTTAGCCATTACTCATCCGCCTCAGCGTGCACGGCTGGGTGATAAAGCTCCGAGCCTGTCGCACGAAACTCTTCAGACTTCTTACGCATGCCTTCCAGCGGGTCATCTAACATCTTGATAGAAATCGCCTGATCCGCGGCAACTTGCTCTGTATCTTTGGCATACTCCCTGACTTCTTGAGAAATCTTCATTGAGCAGAATTTAGGGCCGCACATTGAGCAGAAGTGCGCTACTTTTCCAGACTCTTGCGGCAGCGTTTCATCATGAAATGCACGTGCCGTATCGGGGTCTAAAGCGAGGTTAAATTGGTCTTCCCAGCGGAATTCAAAACGCGCCTTTGATAAGGCATTGTCACGAACTTGTGCTCCCGGATGCCCTTTTGCTAAATCCGCAGCATGCGCAGCTAGCTTGTAGGTGATCATACCGGTTTTAACGTCTTCTCTATTTGGAATCCCCAAGTGCTCCTTACGGGTCACGTACCACAACATCGCGCAGCCATACCAACCAATCATCGCCGCGCCAATACCAGATGTAATAT
>NZ_JAWOWF010000249.1:0-801 GCF_033340295.1 Vibrio sp. 1401 | reverse complement strand
AACAGCTCGGGTAATTACATTGGCTAATGGATGGGACTCTGCGTCTTCAAATGCCAACAAGCCTTGCTCAACTAACTCCATCACTTGGCTATGGTCACGAGTTTTTTGTACAAAAGTACCGTTTCTCAATTGATAAATGCGGCTATCACCAACCCATAGGCAGTGGTAATAACCATCCTGAATAAACAACAGCACCAATGTTGTGCCCATTGTCTTTCCATCTAAGTTCATTTGAGCATATTGATAGATCTCAAAATTCGCTTGCTGCACTGCAGCGCGAATATCATCTATATTGGTGTTTGGCACATCTTGCATATGGCGTGCAATTCTGTCGACCAGCATTTGACTCGCGATATCGCCAGCGCTATGACCGCCCATGCCGTCAGCAACAACCCATATATGCTGTTCAGTCATATCCAGTAACGCATCCTCATTATAAGGACGAACTTTACCTGCATGAGTTTTGGCAAAAGTAAAATAATTCCAATTCATTCTTTGCTTCCTACCAACTCCACTTTTGCCAACGACCATCTAACATTGCAGAGAATTGGCCAATAGATGGCAGCCCAGTGCTAACAAACATACATGATTCAATATGAGTAGAGCCTTCTGTCCACCAGAAGCATGGTTTTCTCTGTTGACTCTCAATTAGATGATTTAACAACGTGTTTTGCTTTGCTTCAGTTGAAAAGCTAAACACTGTTGAGATCGGGCTTTGGTACAAAAGCGCCATTTCTTCATTGCATATCGATACTTCAGAAACAAGCTCACACTTTTCCTGCATGCTTCGGTGCCATACAT
>NZ_JAWOWF010000248.1:0-810 GCF_033340295.1 Vibrio sp. 1401 | reverse complement strand
TCAGTTTCAACAGTTGCTCAATATTCGGGTTCTCTTTGCTAAGGTGCATTCCGTAAGCAAATGACGTGAAGTGGCGCAGCGCTTGGATTAACGTCATGCCATGGTCGTGCTCTTGCGCATCAATCTGACACAAGCTCGCGCCCCAAATACCAAACTGTTGCAACAACCATTGGTATTGCTCGTTACCACGTCCATCACAGTACACAATCACCTGCTTGGCAAGACTAGGAACATCAGGGCCGAACATTGGATGTAAACCAACCACAGGTCCAGCGTGCACATTCAACATCGCTTGCAGCGGCTTTGACTTGATAGACGTCAGGTCACACAGAATGCAGTCTTGAGGCAAGTTGCCCAGTTTTGCAATCACCCCTTCCGTCAGGTGAATCGGTACGGTGACAACCACTAAGCCTGCGTCTTTGAGAATCTCATCCGCACGCCCCCAATCTTTGCTACCCAAAACTTTCACTTGGTAACCTGATAGCTTGAACATGCGGCCAAACAGACCGCCTAACTGGCCATTACCACCAATAATGACCACTGAGCGTAATTCTGGGTTCAAACACTTAAAACCGGAATCTTTCTCGCTGGCATAAGACTCACGCATGGTACGACGAAGAATGTCTTCGATAAGCTGAGGTGGGACCCCCATTTTCTCAGCTTCTGCTCGGCGAGACGCCAGCATCGCCGCTTCACGGTCAGGGGCATAAATAGGCAAACCGTGTTCGCTTTTTACTTCCCCAACTTTTTCTACCAGCGCTAAACGCTGAGCCAAAAGCTCAAGCATTTGTTTGTCGACTGCATCAATCT
>NZ_JAWOWF010000247.1:0-813 GCF_033340295.1 Vibrio sp. 1401 | reverse complement strand
GAGGCGAGCACTGTGATTGCCCGTTTAGAAAGCGACGTTCAAAACATCGCATCGTCTTTAGAAGTGATTCAAGATATTGCCGAGCAAACTAATTTGCTTGCGCTAAACGCCGCGATTGAAGCTGCGCGAGCTGGCGATCAAGGACGTGGATTCGCGGTAGTAGCAGATGAAGTCCGCAAGCTGGCAAGCCGCACTCAAGACAGTACAGGCGATATCCATAAAATGATTGAGCAACTAAAATCTGGCTCAGATGCCGCAGTACGTGCGATGGAATCAAGCCAAGCGCGCGGTGAAGCAACGGTAGAAGAGGCGCGCGCCGCCTCGGTTGCGTTGCAAGACATTCAAGCAGCGATTGCCAACATTATGGACATGAACACGCTGATCGCCACTGCAACCGAAGAACAGAGCCAAGTGGGACAAGAAATCTCTCAACGTGTTGAGGTCATTTCGCAACAAAGTAGTCAATCGGCAAGCCTTGCCAACCAAAACCGCTCGGGAAGCCAAAACCTCAATCACAAAGCCAACGAGCTCTACGACTTGGTTGGTCGTTTCACGGTTTAATCCAACAGGCTAACCGACAAATAAAAACAGCGACGCTGTGACGTCGCTGTTTTTGTTACGACCTAGAAACGACTTCGCTATAATGCCGCCAACTTAGCACCCACAAGGGCAGATCGACATGATTATTATGACCACCAATTTCGGTGACATCGAAATTGAACTGAACTTGGAACGAGCACCAGTAAGCTCAAAAAACTTCAAAAAATACTGTGAAGAGGGCTTCTACAACGGCACGATTTTCCACCGCGTTAT
>NZ_JAWOWF010000246.1:0-821 GCF_033340295.1 Vibrio sp. 1401 | reverse complement strand
GAAGGTTTGGTTTTGTATGGCATCTCCTCGTTTTCTTGTTGGTATTGACCTTGGCACCACAAACACTGTGGTGGCCTACTGTGAAATAACCGACAACCTTGAACAATCCGAAGTATCCCTATTTGACATTGACCAACTGATTGGTCCGGGCGAAGTCGTTCGTAAACCACTTCTGCCCTCTTTCCGCTATCATCCAGCTGTAGGTCAAATCTCCCCTTCTGACCTCACTCTTCCTTGGGACAACGAACCTGTTGCCGGCGACATTAACAATGTCATCGTTGGTGAATGGGCTCGCGAATTAGGCGCGAAAGTAGAAGGCCGTCAGGTATCCAGCGCGAAAAGCTGGCTCTCACACCAAGCGGTTGATCGTAACTCAGACATTCTTCCTTGGGCTGGTGCGCAAGACGTGGATAAAGTCTCGCCAGTTATTGCCAGCGCAAGTTACCTCAATCACATTCGTCAAGCATGGAACTACCGTCATCCAAGTAACAAACTCGAAGACCAAGACGTAGTTGTCACCGTTCCTGCATCATTTGATGAAACCGCGCGTAAACTGACACTTGAAGCCGCCGAGCTTGCTGGCTTGAAAAAAATCGTCTTGCTCGAAGAGCCACAGGCGGTGTGTTACGACTGGTATGCACGCCACCAGCAAACTGCGGCTGACGAATTAAAAGATCTGCCACTAATCCTTGTTTGCGATGTGGGTGGTGGTACAACAGACTTAAGTCTTATCGAAGCTAAGTTCACTCATGACGACTTAGCACTTGATCGTATTGGCGTTGGTGAACACTTAATGCTAGGTGGTGATAACCTCGACTTAG
>NZ_JAWOWF010000245.1:0-822 GCF_033340295.1 Vibrio sp. 1401 | reverse complement strand
AGATATATCCTTCTCATTTATGCGTTCCATGCATCCGGCATTAGTAGGTAGCCTTTGCCGCGTACCGTAATGATTTTTTGAGGTGAGCAAGACGCGTCGCCCAATTTCTTTCTAAGTGTTACGATGCGGTTGTCAATGGTTCTATCTGTACCGTCGTACTCAATCCCGCGTAACGTTTTGGTGAGCCATTCACGCGACAAGGTTTTCTCGGCATGAGTGGCGAGTACCCACAGCAAGTCAAACTCACCGTCGGTTAATGCGACAGGTTGTTGGTTCATAGTACAAGATTTACGTAGTCGGTTTAAACACAACACGCCGATTTGTAAGCCGTTTTCTGGCGCTGGAGCGGCGCTTTCTTTCCTGCGCAATAACATACGGATACGAGCAAGTAACACGCGCGGTTTGATAGGTTTCGTGACAAAGTCATCGGCGCCAATTTCAAGCGCAGCGACGTGATCAAAATCGTCATCGCTTGCGGTAAGCATCAGAACTTTGCCTTTGTAACATTCGCGGATTTGACGACAAACGCTCAAACCGTCTTGGCCCGGCAGCATCAAATCTAACAAAACCAAATCGGGTTGAGTGTCTAAAATAGCGTTCGGCGCGTCGGTGCCGTTATCAATACAGCGGACGTCGAAGCCTTGTTCTACAAAGTACTCACCGAGCATATCTTGTAGTTTTGGATCGTCTTCGACAATGATAAGGGATGGCTTGATTTCTTGTTCGTTCATGTAAGTGATGTGTGCTGTATTTGATATCACTGAAAGTTAAACAAATTTGCGAGTTATTTCAAATAAAGCTTGTAAAGAATAAGGTTATCCG
>NZ_JAWOWF010000244.1:0-823 GCF_033340295.1 Vibrio sp. 1401 | reverse complement strand
ACAAACGCGTCAAACAATAAAAACGAATTAAGAGGACTGGTTTTGAGTATTTTATTTTCCGAAGCCCGCATTGGCAGCATGACCCTAAAGAACCGCTTTGTGCGTAGCGCAACGTGGGAAAATATGGCGACTGAAGATGGCCACATGACGGCAAAGCTTTACGATATTTACGAAGAGCTTGCTAAAGGTGAAGTCGGGCTAATCGTCACAGGTTACGCCAATATCGTTGAAGAAGAAAAGCCCAACGCAGGGATGATGGGTATTTACAACGACTCGTTCATCGAAGAATACAAAAAGCTCACAGAACTGGTTCATCAGTACGATTCTAAAATTGTGATGCAAATTGCTTATGGCGGTACTAAAACCACCTACAACGTCGGTGAGCGCGTGATTTTTGCACCGAGTGATGTGCCTGAGCGCGGCACGAATACTCAAGGCAAAGCGATGACGAAGGATGAAATCGACTACATCGTAAAAGCATTTGCATTAGCGAGTAAACGAGCTCAAGAAGCTGGTTTTGACGGTGTCGAGATTCATGCCGCGCACACTTACTTAATCAACCAGTTTTTAAGCCCGTACTACAACCGACGCGAAGACGAATACGGAGGCAGCTTAGAAAATCGTATGCGTTTGCTTTTGGAAATTTATTCTGAAACCAGAATGTTGGTGGGGGATGCGTTTCCAATTCTTGTGAAGCTGACCGCGACAGAATTTTTTGACGGCGGTTTAACATTCGATGAAACACGCATCGTGTGTAAGAAACTCGAAGAAGTGGGCGTTGATGCGATCATCGTCTCCGGCAACATTCACGGCAAAGCAAACG
>NZ_JAWOWF010000243.1:0-826 GCF_033340295.1 Vibrio sp. 1401 | reverse complement strand
CCAAAACTTAGATATGGTCACGTTCACGTCCAGTTTAATGGTGGAGTAGAACTCTAAGCATAAGTTGTGCTCAAAAAATCATCAAGATTATTCAAAGAGAAGGAATTGGTGGTAGAAAACAAAACCGCCACAGTTTGAGCTGTGGCGGTAGGCGTTTATTTGACAGGATTTAGCTTAATGAGCGCTTCTGTTCTTGCAACGGCATCTTCTAGTTGCAGCTGCTTGTAGGCTTCCAGCTGAATTTCTAACGATTTGCGAGCTGCTTCTGTATCAGGGAATGATTTTTGAAGCTCTTGGCTACGGTTAATGGCAGCGATCCATGCTTCACGGCGAAGGTAAAAATCAGCGGTAGCTAAATCGTAATTCGCTAAGCGGTTTTTCAAGGCCACCATGCGTTTTTGTGCATCTTCCGCATATGGGCTGTTTGGATAACGTTGAAGCAGCTTCTTAAAGTCATCAAATGCTTTTTTCACGGGCTCTGGGTCGCGGTCGCTACGATCGATGCTAAACAGGTCGTGCATAAAGTTACGATCTTGAGCCATGTGGCTCAGGCCACGCATGTAAAGCACCCAGTCCATTTTTTCATGGGTCGGGTTTAGGCGCATAAAGCGAGAGATGGTTGCTAAGCCTAACGCTAGGTCGTCGTTTTTGTAGTATGCGTAAATAAGGTCAAGTTGCACCTGTTCAGAGTAGGCACCGAATGGGTAACGTGAGTCTAACGCTTCCAGTTTCTCAATCGCAGAAAGCCAGTTGCCACTTTGAAGTGAGACTTGTGCGTCTGCATACAGTTCCGAAGGCGGCACATCAGGAACGATTTCTTCTTTGC
>NZ_JAWOWF010000242.1:0-826 GCF_033340295.1 Vibrio sp. 1401 | reverse complement strand
CAATGGCGTAATCGCTTTGCGGTTGTGAATCAGAGTCCATTTTTGTTCTCAAAATCGATCTTTGACAACATCGCTCTTGGTAATCCTCAAGCAACAAAGGAGCAAGTTTATCAAGCAGCGAAATTGGCGTGTATCCACGACGATATAGAGAAATTCCCTGACGGATACCAAACCGAAGTTGGCGAAAAAGGCATTACTCTTTCTGGCGGTCAGAAGCAGCGTATTGCGATTGCACGCGCCATGCTTCTCAACGCTCAAGTGTTAGTTTTAGATGATGCCCTATCCGCCGTAGATGGTCGAACCGAACACCAGATTCTCAAGAACCTTGAAACACACTACCGTGATCAAGCGTTGATCGTTATCGCACACCGATTAACGGCATTAGAAGCGGCTGATGAAATCATCGTTCTTAATCATGGCCATGTCACCGAGCGAGGGAAACATCATTCTCTACTCGAACACCAAGGCTGGTACGCAGAAATGTTCCAGTACCAAAAACTCGAACAAGCAATGGAGGAGTAATCAATGAAACAAACCAGTACATTTAAGCGGTTGTTGTCTTATCCATTGTCTCAGCCGAAGCCAATGATAAAAGGCTTAGCTTTGCTGTTTATCGCGGCGTTAGCGAGTGCGAGTGGCCCTTGGTTGATCCAGTATTTTATTGATGAACACATTGCCAAAGGTGACTACTCTCGTAACGTATTGATTGCTTTAGCGTTGGGCTACGTGTCACTTCAAGTCATTTCAGCAACGTTCCAATATCTTCAATCGTTGCAATTTAGCATGGTGGCAACGAACACGATCAAAACCATTCGCAAGCAAGTAT
>NZ_JAWOWF010000241.1:0-830 GCF_033340295.1 Vibrio sp. 1401 | reverse complement strand
TGTGCTATGAGCTGTTTAACGCGTTGGATGATCGCTGGATTAGCAGCAACCGTTTCAAGACAGCCAAAGTTGCCACATTGGCATTGCTCACCAAGAGGGTCAATTTGAATGTGGCCAATTTCACCTACGTTACGGTTAAAACCTAGAAACACTTGGCCGTTAACAATGATACCTGCGCCAGTACCGCGGTGTACACTGACTAAGATAGAGTCTTGGCAATCTTGGCTAGCACCAAAATAATGTTCTGCAAGTGCCATACCACGGACGTCGTTACCGACAAAGCAAGCCGTATTGAACTTCTCTCGGATAATTTCACCAAGCGCAAGGTTATCAATATCCGTATTTGGCATGTACTCAACGACGCCTGTCGTAGGGTTAACTAGGCCTGGTAACGTAATACCGATAGCAATCAACTGGTCAATTTTATCTTGGCAACGACTTACGAAGTCTTTTAATAAATCAATAAGACCTGCAATCAAATCGGCTTGGTTGGTGTAGTGAAGTTCGTGTTGATCTTCTGCCAGTGCAGTGCCGCCTAAGTCATAGAGCCAGAATTGAACGTAGTCTCGGCCTAAGCGAACGGCGATAGAGTGAAAAGGCTTCACTTCAGTGGTCAATGAGATTGCTCGACGACCACCTGTTGAAGCTTGTTGGGCGACCTCTTTAATGAGGCCGCGTTCCAATAGTTGACGGGTGATTTTGGTAACACTCGCTGGAGCGAGCTGGCTAACATCCGCGACTTGAATTCGGGAGATAGGACCTTGCTGATCAATCAGCCTGTATACCGCAGCGCTGTTAAGCTGTTTTACTAAATCTACATTACCAATCTG
>NZ_JAWOWF010000240.1:0-834 GCF_033340295.1 Vibrio sp. 1401 | reverse complement strand
CCTAAGCGTTTTATCCGCATTAAAAAGCCAGTTCGTTTTGAAGATGGCGATAAGTGGGCAGAATTTGTCCCATTTAACGGCTTCCGTATGGACTTCGAAATTGACTTTAACCACCCTGCGATTGAATCAGACGAGCAGCGCCTGCTGTTTGATTTCTCATCTCAAGGTTTCGTTCGCGAAATTTCTCGTGCACGTACGTTTGGCTTTATGCGTGATATCGAGTACCTACAATCTCAAAACCTAGTTTTGGGTGGTAGTTTCGACAATGCTATCGTATTGGACGATTACCGAATTCTGAACGAAGAAGGTCTGCGCTTTGAGAATGAGTTTGTTACTCACAAGGTGTTAGATGCAATTGGCGACCTTTACATGTGTGGTCATCCAATTATTGGTGAATTCCGTGCTTATAAATCAGGTCACGGTTTAAACAACCAACTTCTACGCGCAGTATTGGCGGATCAAGAAGCGTGGGAATGGACAACTTTCGAAGAAGAAGTCGGTTCTCCAGTCGCTTTTGCAGAGCCAAACATGGTGCTAGCATAAGTTAGTCAAAGAATATTAAAAACCAGGTTTCGACCTGGTTTTTTTCTATCTAAATTTTACCGCACGTGATAATGGTTATTGGCCAGATTTTTCTGCCATATCTGCGAGTCTTTTTAGTCTCTCTTGGATTTTTGGTGGAGCCATATCAGCGATGGTCATCAGCGATTGAGCTGCTGACTCAGTGAGTGGTGGGCGTTTTGGCCTATCGTCTTTCTCGTATCGATTACGATAAAGTGAAGGGTTGATCCGAACGTCGACACTTATCAATTTTGCATAACCTTGTGTGCGCAG
>NZ_JAWOWF010000239.1:0-837 GCF_033340295.1 Vibrio sp. 1401 | reverse complement strand
GCTTCCTTGTTTTCGCTCTCTACTTATTGGTTCTGTTCCCGTTGACGTTTGTCCTGCCATCACGGAAGTTATTCCGTTTGGTGGCAGTGATCTTTGCCACTGTTGGACAAACAATCTTATTGATTGATACCCAGGCATACCAATCCATTAACCTGCACCTAACCCCTGTGGTTTGGGAGCTGTTATTCAGCTACGATAAAAGTGCGTTAAGCTCGGATCTACAACACCTGTTTGTTGTGATGCCGCTGATATTCCTTGTTCAGCTCGCCTTATCAGAATGGGTTTGGCGTAAACAACGCAAACTTTCTCACAAACACGTTGGTCGTCCACTGGCTGCCGTGTTCTTTTTGAGCTTTATGACCAGCCATTTGGTCTACATTTGGGCTGATGCCTATTTCTATAATCCGATCACGAGCCAACGCTCAAACTTCCCGCTTTCTTACCCAATGACGGCGAAAAGCTTTATGGAAAAACATGGTCTGCTTGACCGTGAAGAGTACCTAAAACGCTTAGCGGAGAATGAAAATAACGTTGAACTGGTGAACTACCCACTAGAAAAACTTGAATTCAACCGCCGTGTAAACAAGTTGAACGTATTGATGATCAGCGTAAATAACCTGCGAGCAGACGCGCTGAATCAAGAAGAAATGCCAAACCTCTACGAGTTTGCACAGCAAAACCAAAACTTCCGTAAACACTACAGCTCAAGCAATGACACCTACGGTGCATTTGGCTTGTTCTATGGTTTACCAACGAGCTACGCCTCTAGCATCAAGGCACAAGGTGCCTCGCCTGTACTTCTTGATGTACTTAAAGATCAAGGCTACACCTTCGGTT
>NZ_JAWOWF010000238.1:0-838 GCF_033340295.1 Vibrio sp. 1401 | reverse complement strand
TTTACGCTGTAAGTTTTGGGTTAGACAACACGTTTATAAAATCTGTTGTGTAACCCTTTACATTCACGGCAATGATATTTGCCTCATCATTAACCTACAAGATACTGATTAATTTATAAGCTAATTCACAGTCTTAGTGAGTAATTTCATTATTTTTAAATCTCTTAATAACGGAGAAAAATAATGAAAAACATCATCTTAGTATCTTTAGTCACACTCCTATCCTTCCCTACTCTTGCTGAAACTTGCGGTCAACACCTTGATAAAGGCATACCTTCAAGCAACAGCGATCAGTTCCTTTGCCGAGATGGCTATGCGGTTGGGTACAACTACAACACCAAAAATGCAGACTGGGTTGCTTACCACATTACCGCAGAAAGCGTGAACATCACCAACAAACGCAGTAACGCCTTCCAAGAAGACACTGAAATGCCGGATTACGCACGCTCTACCTTAGCGGACTACAAAGGCTCAGGATACGACAGAGGGCACCTTGCGCCGTCAGCGACAATGGATTTCACCCAAGAGTCAATGAAGCAAAGCTTTTTGATGAGTAACATGTCACCTCAACTGCCGGGGTTTAACCGAGTTGGTTGGCGCGTTCTAGAGGAACATGTTCGTGATCTCGCCAATGAGTACAATGAGCTTTATGTGGTGACCGGACCGATTTACCAAGGTAACGAAGGAACAATCGGTAATGGCGTGGTGATCCCGAGCGCATTTTACAAAGTCATTCTTGATCCAAGCTTTGATGAAGCCATTGCGTTCATTGTCCCGCATCGTGATGTTTCAAGCTCTGAGTTAGCCAACTTTATTACCACTATTGACGAAGTTGAAC
>NZ_JAWOWF010000237.1:0-839 GCF_033340295.1 Vibrio sp. 1401 | reverse complement strand
CAAAAGTGTCGACCTAGATATTTACTTCTTTGTGCCTGGTGAGCTTGGTTTAAACGCCGATATCATCAGTGAATCCGAATTTTATTACACTTCTATCACTCAGCAACGTGCTTATTACAGTACAGAAATTCTATTGCCGCTTGTTCACAGCCGATTAGCGAAGCGCGGACGTCTTTCTAATCAGCAATACCGCGTAAGTTTGAGTTTGTTCGCCTACCAGTACGTTATCGCATTAGATAAAGCAGTGGCGAGTTTGAATAAGCACGAGAGCAACTCCGTTACAGAAGATGAAGTGGACGAAGTCATTGAGTTGACGCTTGAGATCTTAAAACGCTTGAGACGCTCTATCCCTTATGAAGAAAACTTAAAGCGTTACTACGTTAATATTGATAACTATTTGTCGTGGTATACCGAGCAAAAGTTTTTGTCTCTCGTTGCTCATCTTCCTCGAGAAGGCGATTACAGCACCATTAAACAGCGTTTGATTACTCTGTGTGAGAAAGAACAAGCGCATCGCAAGCTAAACAAATACAACTCTCCACGCGTGGTTGAAGACGTGACGCGTCTTTCAAACAAAATGCGTTTGTTAAGACGTCTGATTGAACACCCTATTGTTTTGCGTGAGCAAACTATCTCCATGGGTAACAACATCAAGCGAGCGATTAAAGGGATTGCGACGGGCTTGGTTATGGTCGTAGTGACATCGACCGTTATTCTAGCCCGAGACTACCTTGGCGAGATCTCAGCGTCTTTCATTATAGCGATGTCTTTTATCTATGCTTTACGCGAGATTTTTAAAGATGATCTGAGTTATGCGATGTGACGCTTGATTCGTAAAT
>NZ_JAWOWF010000236.1:0-840 GCF_033340295.1 Vibrio sp. 1401 | reverse complement strand
GGTCATTGATGGTGACTCTACGGTTGATTTTAGTGGTTTCCCTCACTACATCGAAATGCCAAATATGCGCGCTTTTGCTACTTCTGGTTTCCCTTACACTCGCATGGCCGATTTGTCAGAAACTGCGATTGTTGTTCCAGAGAGAGCTCCAAAAGAAGTGTTGCAGACCTTCTTAAACGTCATGGGGTCGTTAGGACGTGATTCTGGGTACCCAGGTATTCAGGTGCTTTTGACAGATAAATGGAATGCTGAGAAACTAAAAAATAAAGATATCCTGACGATTGGTGTTGTGGATGCATTAGAAGAAGCCGCTAATAATCCTGACCAAGTTAACTTAGTGGTTAAAGAGGGTCAGAGACAAATTCGCCTACCAAGCAAAAATGAAAAGCAGCTCGGAATGAACTGGATGAGTCCAAGTGATACTCGTCAAGTGGCCGCGGATTATGTTTCTGTTGAGGCTGAGGGCTCTTTTGCTGCTATTTATGGTGCAGAATCGCCATTTACGAAAAAACGCAGCGTCATTTCTATTATGGCGGCTCACCCGTCAGATTTTTCGTCGGTTGATCGCGCGTTGGCTGACTCCGGTAAAGTGGAGCACATGTTTGGCTCGGTGGTGACGTTGAGAAATAACGAAGTAGCAAGCTACAACGTGGGTTCGCACTACTATGTCGGTAAGCTTCCTGTGTGGCAGCTCGTTTGGTATCACTTCTCTAATCACCCAGTCATCGTTGCGTGCTTTGCCGCCTTGCTAGTGGTGATCGTAACCATTGTTCTTTGGCGCGTATTACGTCAAGTCGCGTCTAGACGTTTAGAAAAAACTGAGGAAGAGGAATAATGAAA
>NZ_JAWOWF010000235.1:0-840 GCF_033340295.1 Vibrio sp. 1401 | reverse complement strand
TAGTGATGTGTGCTACTATTCGCCTCCAACGCATTTGAGGCCCGTATGCTGACCAGTAACATTCAAAAATCGATTCGCAATAGCTATCAAAACCTACAAGCTCAACTCGATAACTTTGTACCAAGACGAGCTCAAAATTATCTTGTCGCTGAAATCGCAAAGACGCTTTGTGGTCAATATCATAAGTCCAATCGAATACTGGTAGCAGAAGCAGGCACAGGGATCGGTAAGTCACTTTCTTATTTGATGGCCGCTATACCAGTTGCCGTGCATAACAACCGCAAAGTCGTTATCTCAACGGCAACCGTCGCGCTTCAAGAACAGCTAGTGAATAAAGACCTTCCTCTATTCCGTCGTATTACAGACAGAGAATTCTCTTTCATTCTTGCCAAAGGTAGGCAGCGCTACTGCTGCGCAGAAAAGCTCGCAACAGCCAGTGGTGTGGATGGCGGTCAACTAGCGATGTTTGAGACCAAGCCAAAGAAAAAAGACATTGAATTACTGGAAACCATGTATCGCTCACTCGCTCAAGGGAAATGGGATGGTGACCGCGACGCTTGGCCTAAACCTATAGACGACCGCATCTGGCAATTGATTGTCAGCGACAAACACAGCTGTAATAACAGTTTGCCAGGTCACAGAGGGTGCCCGTTTCAAAAGGCGCGTTCTGAGTTAGATAAAAATGACGTGATCATCGCGAATCACTCTCTCGTTATGGCTGATGCTGACTTAGGTGGTGGCGTAATCTTACCAGAGCCAGAAAATACGATTTATGTCTTTGACGAAGCTCACCACCTGCCTCACGTCGCCCGTGATCACGCTTCAGCATCCGCGAGTTTA
>NZ_JAWOWF010000234.1:0-846 GCF_033340295.1 Vibrio sp. 1401 | reverse complement strand
TTAGAGACCGCCCAACCTGCCAGGAATGCACAACCGATACTCAACAGCGGGCGCTCTTTAATGACGTTTTCTGCGGATTTGGTCGCTTGCTGAATGTTCTCTGCGCCAACTTCCAGCTTCTCTTTGGCATGTTCTTTCATGGCGCCAACCGCTTCTGAAGTGGCTTGCTCTGCAAGGTGGTACGCCTCTTCAAATTGCTCTTGAGGTTTAACTGCGCTTTCTTTTGTATTAGCCATAACTAGCCTCCGTTGATTGAGATTACCTTGGATTAAACGGTTGTGATTCCGCTGAGAAGTAATCTGATAAAAGTGAATTCTTTTCGTTTCCTCGTGAGTGGTATTGCGATTACTGTGCCAACTTAATAAGTTATTGTTTTTATTGAAATAGAATTTAAATAGCTCCAATCGTTGCAAAATGACCTGTAATTATTTCCTTTGAATGGATTCTTATTTGTAATTTTTTCTTATTCCCCACAAGCAATCACGCGCAATTAATAACCACCACCATGCTTACTCCTTACATTATCTGGCATCTCTCACACTCAATATTCATGGCATACAAAATGCTAGATATAAAATGCCACATGAAAAATATTGTTCATATTTAATGGCTAAGGCATCGCAATATAAGTTGCGCTTAAGCACTGCAATAAAGTAACCGCAGTAAAATAAAGGAGAAGATATGAGAAATGAAAACATCGCCTCAATCATTGAGCTTATTCACAGCGGTAATGATATTTACAAGAAAGCGATTGATAACATCGACAACACATCGCTAAACCATGTATTGCAGGATCTGGTTCATGTACGAGAACACGCCGCATTAGAGTTGAAACCTTATGCGATT
>NZ_JAWOWF010000233.1:0-846 GCF_033340295.1 Vibrio sp. 1401 | reverse complement strand
TTAAACCTCTCCAGTAAATACAGCTCGCGCCCTCAAATGAGGGCGCATAAAAATAGGTCACATCATTGGCAAACGCACTTCGCTCGCCAAATGTTTCAAGGTCGAGGAAGTTAAGATTCTGCGCTTTGCTTGTTGTATTCAATCGAATTGATGAACCACTCTTTGTCACCTTCCGGCGTTCGAACGGTAAATTCTTCATCCACTTGCTTTTTCAACATGGCTCTGGCCATAGGGGAATCAATGGAGATGTAATCTTTGGCATCACCATATATTTCTTCTGGCCCCACAATGCGGAACTTCTTCACATCACCGGCTTCGTTTTCAATCTCGACCCAAGCACCAAAAAAGACTTTGCCTTCTTGTTGAGGTGAGTAATCTACGATGGTGACTTCAGGTAAAAACTTTCTGAGAAAACGAACGCGTCGATCGATTTGACGCAGCAGTCGTTTATTGAAGGTGTAGTCAGCATTTTCCGAACGATCGCCAAGGCTGGCCGCCCACGTCACGATCTTGGTGATTTCTGGACGCTTTTCATTCCAGAGGTAATCGTGCTCTTGCTTGAGTTTGTTATAACCTTCACGGGTAATCAGCTTAGTTTTCAATTTGGCTCCTATTCATTTCGGCATAAAAAATGCCGCACATTCAGCAGCATCGACGCTTACGCGATCTTCATCCTAAACCTAGAATTATACCCAAAGCCACAAGATTCTCAGAGCGGACTTTGGGTATTGGCAATTAGGTTAGGCGACGGTTCGACTATTTTTCGTAATCTGGTTTTTTCGTCACGATGTAATTGGTTTCACTCGCCACTAACGCACCGTGCTTTAAGAAGTTTTTACCCAAAAT
>NZ_JAWOWF010000232.1:0-848 GCF_033340295.1 Vibrio sp. 1401 | reverse complement strand
AGGCAGCGTGGTAATGGTCGGGACATTAGTTGGCGGCTACCTCGCCGCGCGTGTGTCTCGCCAGCTTAATCCGAGCCACGTTAAAGGCTTTGTCGCTCTCTCTTCGATTATCATCACCATTTACTTTTTTATTGACGTTTACGCCTGACCCAAACAGAAAAAGCGCCATCAACTTAATGGCGCTTTTGCGGCTCTCGATAAAGGTTTCTCAAAAGAAGTTTATTAAATAACGTGAAAAAGTGAGTTTAGAAAACCGTTTTAAGGTGGACTACCACTTACTTAATCAACCCAACTTCTTTGTAGTATTTAAGCGCACCGGGATGAAGTGGCGCAGACAAACCATCTTTCACCATTTCTTCTTTCTTCAAATTCGCAAACGCAGGATGAAGACGACGGAAATCATCGAAGTTCTCAAACACGGCCTTCACGACGTTATACACCACCTCTTCAGGTACGGCAGTAGATGAAACAAACGTCGCACCAACACCGAATGTCATCACATCGTTATCCGAGCCGCGATACATGCCGCCAGGCACGGTAGCAACGCGGTAAAAACTGTTGTCGGCGATAAGCTTATCCACTTTTGGGCCAGCGACTGTCACGATGTTACTGTCGCACGAAGTGGTTGCTTCTTTAATCGCACCACTTGGGTGACCAACGGTGTAAACCATTGCGTCGATTTTATTATCACAAAGCGCTTTCGATTGTTCTGCCGCTTTCAACTCCGAAACCCGTTTGAAATCATCGTTGCTCCAACCATATTCCTTCATCAACACTTCCATAGTGCCTCGCTGACCAGAGCCAGGATTACCAATGTTGACTCGTTTACCCTTTAAGTCATCAAACGT
>NZ_JAWOWF010000231.1:0-848 GCF_033340295.1 Vibrio sp. 1401 | reverse complement strand
TTATGTTGTTCCGTTGCCGCTGTCGGTAGAAGAAAACGTCGATCCCGAAGAGGCGTTTGTTGCGGCACTTTCTAGTTGCCATATGTTGGTTTTCCTTTCGATTGCAGCAAAGCGTCGTTATGTGATCGACTCTTATGTTGATGCAGCTGAAGGGGAGTTGACCGTTGGTGAAAATGGGAAAGAGTGGGTTTCGAGAGTGGTGTTAAATCCGACAGTTGTATTTTCTGGTGATAAGCAGCCAAGCTATGAGCAATTGGAAAAAATGCATCACATGGCGCATGAAAACTGTTTTATCGCGAATTCGGTGAAAACGGAGATCGTGACCAATATTCTTCATTCTGATTAATGCTCTACAGCTAAGCTAAAACTCTAAATCGCAATGATAGTAATGAGATATGAGTGATCTGTTTCACACTATTGCTTCGTTGCCTGCCTTAAATGCGTGATTGTTGTGCAGTCGCGCAACTCGTTTGTTGTTAAATTAATGTTAATATCGATCCATGTATGATTAGCCAAGTCAGAATCATGGACGTAATTAAGCCTTTGGAATCATTTATTCAGCAAGATGGTATGCCGGTTTTTGGGCACTTGTCGGCGATTCCAAGATCACTCGATTTAGAGTCATTTCAATATCTCAATGAGATGGACAATCCTGTATCGAAGTGGCGAAAACATTTCGATTACAAGCAGTTCCAGTTCGTGTCTCTCGTGACCCCTGACTATGTCGTCGGGATTGCTATTGCCGATATTCGCTATTTGGCCTCCGGATTTTGTTATTTGTTCGATATTAAGCGCAATGCACTCACCGAGCAGCAATGGCTTAAACCTTGTCAGCTTGGTTATCAGAC
>NZ_JAWOWF010000230.1:0-851 GCF_033340295.1 Vibrio sp. 1401 | reverse complement strand
CGGTAGTCACCCTGCATACGAGAGTTGGTCATGCTCGCGTGGATCATATGGGGCAATACGTACAAAATGATCGCCAGCGCTGGCGCATAAATCACGTAGGAATGCAGCAACAAATAAGCCAATGGTGCGATCAGGAATACAATCCTCGGGATACCAGATAGAAAGTGCAGCATGGCATTGACGTAACAAAGCCGTTGAGAGAGCTTAAGCCCCTTTCCAGTCAATGGATTATCTACCCTAAATATCTGCGCCATCCCGCGAGCCCAACGAATGCGTTGCCCAACATGTGCAGACAATGTTTCTGTCGCCAAACCAGCAGAAATCGGCTGCTTAAGATATGCAGAACGATAGCCTAAACGGTGCATGCGCAGAGACGTGTGCGCATCTTCCGTCACGGTTTCGACTGCAATACCACCGACTTCCTCTAAAGGCTCTCGACGTAAAATAGCGCACGAGCCACAGAAGAAAGTTGCATCCCATAAGTCGTTACCATCTTGAATCAGGCCGTAAAACAAGTTGCCTTCGTTTGGCACGTTACGAAAGTTCGATAAGTTACGCTCAAAAGGATCCGGTGAGAAGAAGTGGTGTGGCGTCTGAATAAGCGCCAACTTGGGATCTTTCAGGAACATCCCCATTGTGAGCTGAAAGAATGCTCGTGTAGGAATATGGTCACAGTCAAAAATCGCAACAAACTCACCGCTGGTATGCTTCAACGCATAGTTAATGTTACCGGCTTTCGCATGTTCATTCGTTGGGCGGCGGATGTAGTTCACCCCTACACTTTTGGCGAAATCTCGGAAGCTATCACGCTTGCCGTCATCCAGAATGTGGATGTTGAGTTTGTCTTTCGG
>NZ_JAWOWF010000229.1:0-851 GCF_033340295.1 Vibrio sp. 1401 | reverse complement strand
AAATTCAAGAAATTTACCCAACTGCCGATATAACTTTTGTCATTGGTCCTGATAATTTCTTCAAATTTGCTAAATTTTATAAGGCGGAAGAAATTACGGAACGTTGGACTGTCATGGCGTGCCCAGAAAAAGTTAAAATTAGAAGCACGGATATCCGCAATGCACTCATAGAAGGCAAAGATATCAGCACCTATACGACACCAACTGTCAGTGAACTGTTGCTCAACGAAGGCTTATATAGAGAAACATTATCTGGTAAATAAGAGGTCGGTTTTCATGGTCAGAGTAGCCGTATTTAGTGCATGTGCGCTGCTTGTGGTGACGCAAGCTAACTCCGCATGTAACTATCTTTCTGATCGCTCCGTGGTGTTTGAAGACAACACCATGCCCATCTGTGAAGAAATTTTTGATACTGTTGGTGTGCTTAGTACCGATACCTTAGATTGGTATGCTGCTGAAGCGACAGCAGAAGGACCAACAGAAAACTACTGGGAAGAGTGGGCAATCAAATCGCAAGACATTCCGTTTCTTACTCAAAACGTAGACAAAAACTATTTTGGTCTTGGTATTTGGATGCCAGAAGAGCTACGTGAAGAAGAAAACAAAATGACCACAGAAGAGTGGCTTCGCAGCCATGGTCTCATGTTCAGCATCGGTTTTGGTAATAAAGCTGATGGTGAGCCAAGAATGCGCTTCGACTATCGTTGGCACGAGTATTACGACGCCGACTGGATGATGCAAATTGAAGTGCCATTTTAGTTCATCGTTTTTAACCAATCGTTCGATGTGTGTCGTGCTTGGGGTTACTTGGGGAAATATGTGACCCTACGTGAGGCAAAGAATAAGAAAAG
>NZ_JAWOWF010000228.1:0-852 GCF_033340295.1 Vibrio sp. 1401 | reverse complement strand
ATCAGTTAATCATCGTAGCCTTATGCCGAAACCTCGTTACAAAACAACTAACTGGAAGCAGTACAATAAAGCCTTAATCAACCGTGGTTCTCTGACTTTTTGGATTGATGAGGAAGCGATAGCCGAGTGGAAGCAAAACAAACAAGGCAAGCGTGGTAGACCTCGCCGATTCAGCGACTTAGCCATTACTACCGCACTGATGGTTAAGCGCGTCTTCTCCATGCCATTGAGAGCGCTGCAAGGCTTTCTAGACTCAGTATTTAAGCTGGCTCACATCCCGCTTGTTTGCCCACACTACACCTGTATAAGCCGCCGAGCTAAGGAAGTTGAGGTTTCATTTAAAACCAAAACCAGAGGAGCAATACAACATCTGGCCATTGATGCCACTGGCCTCAAGGTTTATGGCGAAGGTGAATGGAAGGTCAAGAAGCATGGTACTGATGGGAAGCGCAGAGTCTGGCGTAAGCTGCATATCGCAGTAGATACAAGCACCCACGAAATAGTCGCAGCAGAGCTGAGCTTATCTAACGTAACCGATGCCGAAGTGCTCCCTAACTTACTCAAGCAGACACGTCGCAAAATCATTGAGATATCAGGTGATGGCGCTTATGACACAAGGAATTGCCATGATGCCATACGGATCAAGCGAGCGGTTCCGCTTATCCCGCCACGAGAAGGGGCTGCCTTCTGGGAGCAAGGACACCCTCGCAATTTAGCAGTAGGTTGTCAGAAGCTCTACGGCTCCAACAAGAAGTGGAAAAAGCGGTATGGTTATCACAAGCGTTCGCTCTCTGAAACAGCCATGTATCGCGTGAAGCAGTTGCTAGGTGGGAGGTTAAGCCTGAGAAACTA
>NZ_JAWOWF010000227.1:0-853 GCF_033340295.1 Vibrio sp. 1401 | reverse complement strand
CGCCAGAAATAATCCAAGGCTGTTCATGTCCCAAATGGTTAACTGTTTTTGTAACCAATCAATGCTCTTAAAATTCAGACCAATGGTTTCGATGTTTTCTGATTCCATCGCGAACCAAAATCCGTCGGTCATGATGAGCTTAACCATGGCTTTGCACATAACGGGATTAAATAAGGTGCCAGCATTCGCCAATACACATTCTGCAATCAACTCCTCATGCAGCGTGACAATGTCACAGTGGCAGTTCATTACATAGCGTGCACGCATGAAGTCTAGTCGATCAGAAAGGTAGAGTAGGGCCGCAACGTCTTAATCGAATACAGGCAGGTCGATATGTTGCAGCTCATCCCAATGGGTGTGGTGATAAAGCACTGGAACGGCAAATTGACTTAAAAGGCGACATTGTTTGAGCGTTTGGTAGCCGCGCAGACAGTGTGCTTTGGCATCTTGAGGGATGAGCTCGTCCAGCAACATTTTATGTTCTTGCGTTTCAGAGACGCCACAATCGTGAATCATGCCTGCAAAGTAACAAAACTCTGCTTTCTTTAAATCCCAATTTAAGGCTAGAGCACATTGGTAGGCCATGTATGCGACACGGTGACTGTGGTGAGTGTCATCGACACCTACATAGTCGAGTGCACGGGCGACCCAGATAAGTGCTTGTTTTAGATCGACTTCAAAACCCGCAATAGCATCGGGAGAGGAAGAATGCTTCATTATTTATACCGACATGTTTTTAAGCCCACGCAAACCGACATCATGGCCTGATATTTAGAGAAAGGGCGCGACAGCGAAAAGAACCCTTAAAGGTGGGCTATTTGGACGTAATTTTAATTATGGCGTAGATAATAAT
>NZ_JAWOWF010000226.1:0-853 GCF_033340295.1 Vibrio sp. 1401 | reverse complement strand
ATGAAGGCGCATGAGTTACGACTAAAACAACCCAAGCCAGAAAAGCCAGCTCCAGTTAAACAGATAGAGGTTAAACCTAAACCTGTTGCAGAGCCGACTGCGCCAAAACCGCCAGTTGTTACTCCACCAAAACCTGAACCAGTTAAACCTGTTGAAACGACAGCAAACGTGCCACCAGTTTCGACGTCACCGAAAGGTGAAAAGCAGGTTAGTGATCTAAAAGACAAGCTGCAGGGCTCGCAAAGTGAGCTTGAATCACTAGAAGAGAAAAACCATCGTCTGCGCCTCATGTTGTCTCAAGTTCAGAGCGAAGTTGAAACACTCAAAAGCGAGCTTAACGACGAAGAGCGCATTCGTTCGGAAGTGGAAAAGCTGTTGGCAGAAGAGCGCCAACGTGTTGCTGAGCAGCAACGCATGCAACCAAGTACGATGGATAAGATTCTATCCAATGGTTGGCTAGTCGGACTTGCAGCTCTGATTCCCGGGGCACTGCTAGCGTTGTTGGTTGTCATGCTACTTGGTCGTCGCTCGAAATCGAAAGAAGAGGAAGCAGCGCAGCAGCAGACACAAGATATCGATCCGCTTGCGGCTCCAATTGGTTTAGCCGCAGCTGACCAACTTGATGATGAGCTCAGCCTAGATGATGACTTGTTTGGTGATGATGACTCTGAACCGCTGTTAGAGCAGGATGAGAAAGCAGAGCTTGAAGAGGATGTCTTCGCGAACCTAGATGACGAAGAACTAGACTTCAACTTAGAAGGCGATGACGGCGAAGATCCATTTGCCGGTATCGGCGATGATGGTGATTTAGACGTTGGATTTGACGAGTTTGATTCTTCAACGAGCGGCATTC
>NZ_JAWOWF010000225.1:0-857 GCF_033340295.1 Vibrio sp. 1401 | reverse complement strand
CAGCGATGGAGGCTAAATGTAAATCCTGTTTGATATGTTGATAAACGTAACTGAACTGCTCAGGATAGAGCACGGAACCTGTGGAGCATAAGGTCTTCAGCGAATCCAAATTATGCTCTGACCGAGGCGAACAATTGGCTTGCTCAAGCGCTTCGAGATACTTTGCAGAGGTACCAAACAGTGACACCGACTGTTCTTCCGCCAAGCGCCAAAGCACAGAATGGTCGGGGTACACGGGGCTACCGTCGTAAATCACCAACGTGGCACCGCTCGCGAGTGCGGAAACATGCCAGTTCCACATCATCCAACCACAAGTGGTGTAGTAGAAAACCTTGTCGAGAGGTTTAACATCGCAGTGCAGCTGATGTTCTTTCAAATGATTGAGTAAGGTTCCACCTACGGAATGGACAATGCACTTAGGCTGCCCTGTGGTTCCTGACGAATATAAAATGAATAACGGGTCATTATACAGTACTGGTTGGTAGCGAATAGCTTGTGGAGCAATGTGTTCAGACAACTCGTTCCATGTGACGAAGTCGGAGTCGGATCGTTCGTCTCTTGGTTTTAATTCGCTGCTTGGCGTTAAATAGTCAATTTGGCAAACGCTGATGGTGTTTCCGAGCTTGCTGCTAATCGCTCGGTTTTTTTGCGTCATATCGAAGATCTTGCCGCCAAATTGGTAGCCATTACAACAAAACAATACTTTGGGTGTCACTTGGCCGAACCGCTCCAACACGCTGTCGACACCAAAGTCTGGAGAGGTCGACGTCCAAATAGCACCGAGGCTGGTGGTCGCGAGCATCGCCATTACGGTCTCTGGAAGGTAGGGCAAGTAGGCCGCCACGACATCACCTTTG
>NZ_JAWOWF010000224.1:0-857 GCF_033340295.1 Vibrio sp. 1401 | reverse complement strand
AACAACGGTCAATGGGACACTCAAGAATCTATTCTTGGTCTGACCGATGAGAAAGGTCAGCTTACACTGGCCGCTAAACCAGAAAAAACCTTAGCACTGCAAACTCTCGTTCCAAACGGTGCGAAACAGAAACAACTTATCGCCTTGGATGCCAAGAAATACGCTGGCACCTACACCGTAGATATGGACCACCCAAGCCAAGCTATGGCGCACGAAATCGTATTCCGCGCACCATCATCGTCTAACGTGATCTCACCTATCACGGACCTTGTGGCGATTGAAATGGCAAAAGACCCTTCAATTACTGAAGAAGACGCGAAAGCAAACGTAAACAAAGCATTGGGAGGCTCAGAGGAAGCTCCGATTGATCTGTACAGTGACTTTGTTGAAGGTGCGACAAAAAACGCCGAACTACATAAAACCGCTCAGATTCTGACAGAATCTAAAGCGCAAAACCCAACAAATTACGAGAAGAAAGCGACTGAGTTTGCTCAAGCGGCAAACCAAGAAGTGGATCGTCTTGTCGCGTCTGGCGAAAACATCAATGACCCAAGCCTACGTCCAGTCATCACTGATAGCACGCCAAATAGCGACAACTTGGCGCCTGAAACGCTAGTCAACAACAAGCTAACCGTCAACGAAACCGTAGAAGACGCAGCTGAAGATAAATTGGATAAGCTACCAAAAATCGTAAAAGGTGCCGCATTTGATGGCGTTGAGCTAAACATCGAAGGTCTTTTCAAAGACAAAGACCAAAGCCTTGTGAGCACAAAACTGACGCATAATTTAGCGGGCACAGGCATTGAAGTTGAGCAAGTTGGTAACCTAATTGTTCTACACCCGACCACGATCGTAGA
>NZ_JAWOWF010000223.1:0-857 GCF_033340295.1 Vibrio sp. 1401 | reverse complement strand
GCTTGCTAAGCTCGCACCCTACAAATGGGCAAGAGCAATTGCCACACTTTACACCACCATTATTCGCGGCATTCCAGACTTAGTTCTGATGATGTTGATTTTCTTTGGTGGGCAAATACTTTTAAACAATAGCCTCTATTCCATCAACGAAACGCTCAATGAATGGTTTGCATCTAGCGACCCAAATCATGAGTGGACTTCTTACTTACCTGACTACATTGATGTGAGCCCGTTTATTGCCGGTGTGCTGACAATTGGTTTTATCTTTGGAGCTTACATGGCGGAAACTTTCCGTGGTGCGATCATGGCCGTCGATAAAGGTGAGTTGGAAGCAGCAAAAGCTTATGGCATGAGCCCAGTGTTGTCGTTCAGAAGAATCCTTCTTCCTCAGGTGATTCGCCATGCACTACCGGGATTTGGTAACAACTGGCTGGTATTGTTAAAAACCACCGCGCTTGTCTCCATCATCGGGCTTGAAGATATGGTGAGAATGAGCTCTCTGGCGGCTGGTACAACAAAAATGCCGTTCACGTTCTACATGGCCGTTGCACTGATTTTCCTTTTCTTCACCAGTATTTCGACGGGGTTGTTAAAACTCGTTGAACGCAAATTCAGTATTCATGCGAGGTAAGTAATGGATTTTTCGTTGATTTTTGAAAGCTTCCCTGTTTACCTTCAAGGGCTTTGGACGACCGTTTGGCTGGTGGGCATTTCATTGGTGATTGGCTTGTGCGTCTCAGTTCCACTCGCCATTGCGAGAAACAGTACCAACTACGCTTTGAGCCTTCCTTCTTGGGGATTCATTTACTTTTTCCGAGGAACGCCACTGCTTGTTCAGTTGTATCTGATTTACTATG
>NZ_JAWOWF010000222.1:0-858 GCF_033340295.1 Vibrio sp. 1401 | reverse complement strand
CTTGAACTCAAATTCCAGTTGTCCTTCGCTATATAAGGCATCCATCTCGACTTCCGCTGAAATAATCAGTTTTACGTTGCGCTCATAAAACTCGTCGACTAAAGCAATAAAACGCCTCGCAGCATCATCAATTTTACGATTCATCTGACGAACATCGGCCAGTAAAACCGTGTGATAAATACGTGAGAGTTCAATGTAATCGTTTTGACTTCGAGCGGTTTGGCACAACTGTTCAAAAGAAGCATGTGACACCCCATCACTGGCTTCAATCACGTTAATCTGTCGATGATTAATGTCGATTTTGTGAGCAACGCTTTTACGCTCAGCCGTAAGCTGCTGATAATAGGTATTTAAATTAATAGAAGCCTGCTCATCCAATGGATAATGGTAGATTTCGGCTTGTTCCAACGTCCTCAGACGATAATCGACACCACTATCCACATTTAGTACATGGCAACGCGCCAAAATCATATCAATAGCAGGAAGGAAACGAGCTCGCTGTAAGCCATTACGATACAAATTTTGTGGTTCGATGTTTGACGTCGCCACCAGCACCATCTGACGCTTAAACATTTCTTGCAACAATGTAGCAAGAATCATGGCATCAGTTATGTCAGACACAAAGAACTCGTCAAAACAAACAATATCTGCTTCTTGTTTAAATAAGTCGGCAACTTTGGAGAGAGGATTTTCTACCTCCCCCAAACGCTTTAACTCGTCATGTACCCGATACATAAAGCGGTGAAAGTGCACGCGCATGTTTCTGGCAGTAGGTAAGGCATCAAAAAAGGCATCCATGAAATAGGTGTTACCTCGGCCTACCCCACCCCAAAAGTACAAACCTGTTCGGGGTTGAGC
>NZ_JAWOWF010000221.1:0-862 GCF_033340295.1 Vibrio sp. 1401 | reverse complement strand
AGCCTCGAAACGTATGGGCGCTCTTGGGTACCCCAGTTCAAGCACTGCTCGACGAATTCGGGTACAAAGCCGATAAAAAACTTCAGCGTTTGATCATGGGCGGACCAATGATGGGCTTTACCCTGCCCCACTCACAGGTTCCTATCACCAAAACGGCGAACTGTATTTTAGCTCCGACTCGTCACGAGATTTCAGCTCATCAATACGAGATGGAATGTATACGTTGTGGTCAATGTGCGGAAGCTTGTCCTGCATCTCTACTGCCACAGCAGCTTCAATGGCATGCTAAGGCCGAAGAATATGACAAGCTAGAAGAACTAAATCTAAAAGATTGTATCGAGTGTGGCGCTTGTGCGTTTGTTTGTCCAAGTGAAATTCCACTGGTGCAATATTACCGCCAAGCAAAAGCAGAAATTCGTACTCGAACTCAAGAAGCAGAAGCCGCAGAGCGTGCGAAACTGCGCTTCGAAGAGAAAAAAGCGCGTATGGAGCGCGAAAAAGCAGAACGTGAGAACCGCTTCAAGAAAGCCGCGGATGACCGTCGAAAAGAGATGAAGTCAACCGGTGGTGATGATGCGATCGCCGCAGCCATTGCTCGTGTTAAAGCACAAAAATCGAACGAAGATAATAAAGCTGAGCCAGCAGTTAAACCTGCTGTCGCGGCTGCCATTGCCAAAGCAAAAGCGAAGCAAGCCGCAGCAGCAAAAGCTGGTGCAACTGAGCCTGACAACTCCGAAATGGCAAAACTGCGTGAAGAGCGCAAGCGTCTTGCTCGTGAACGTAAAGCAGAAAAAGAACAAAGCGAAACCCCTGCTAACAATGCTGATGACAAAAAGTCCGCAGTTGCTGCAGCAATCGCGCG
>NZ_JAWOWF010000220.1:0-862 GCF_033340295.1 Vibrio sp. 1401 | reverse complement strand
CGGTCACGAAAAAGGCGCATTTACAGGCGCGAACAGTGTTCGTCAAGGCCGCTTCGAGCAAGCCAACGGAGGCACGCTCTTTTTGGACGAAATCGGTGACATGCCGCTGGATATCCAGACACGTTTGCTGCGCGTGTTGGCGGATGGTCAGTTCTACCGTGTTGGTGGTCACTCTCCGATTCGTGTCGATGTACGTATTGTCGCCGCCACGCACCAAAACCTCGAAAAACTGGTACACCAAGGCGATTTTCGTGAAGACTTGTTCCACCGCTTGAACGTCATTCGCGTACAAATTCCTGCGCTTCGTGAACGCAAACAAGACATTGAAAAACTCACACAACACTTTCTGGTACGCGCCGCAGATGAGCTTGGAGTGGAAACCAAAACCTTGCACCCGTCGACGGTCGAAATTCTCAATCGACTCAATTGGCCGGGCAACGTACGTCAGCTAGAAAACATTTGTCGCTGGTTAACGGTGATGGCGAGTGGCAGTGAAGTATTACCGAACGATTTGCCTTCAGAGCTTTTGGAAGAGAAGAAAACCGTTTCGGATTCAACCAAAGGTAGCTGGCAAGAACAATTGGCGGACTGGGCACGTCAATCGCTCGCTGCGGGGGATAAAGAACTACTTTCTTTCGCATTACCAGAATTTGAGCGCATTTTATTAGAAGCTGCATTGGAGCACACTAAAGGTCATAAGCAAGATGCCGCTAAAGTATTAGGCTGGGGACGCAATACGCTAACCAGAAAGTTAAAAGAGTTGTACTGACCGTCACTTAAGCAGTGAGTTAACAATGAGAGTGCTTAGCGCTCGATATTAACAGAAATGTCAGTACAATTAAGGTGAACCATCCCTAATGTG
>NZ_JAWOWF010000219.1:0-867 GCF_033340295.1 Vibrio sp. 1401 | reverse complement strand
ATTTGTCCCTTAAACGATTGGTCTCTCACACCGCTGCTTGTTTGAAAAACCCATTGTTTTAAAACGCAAGACCTCGTGTTGACTGCTATTCACTTGGCCCAACCCTCTGATTCAATCTTGGTATAACCAGATACAGTAAGTGTAAACAAAATGTTAAATTGTGCTTTAATTTGACTTTAACCCATCAGTAAAGTTTTGCTTACACCCCATTTTTGTAGAGTAAAATACTGGTTTTTTATATTATTCATTTCAAAAGCTGAATTTAATCACTTTCATTTGTTACAAAGTCGCAACAAAATTGGGCTGTGAAATTTGACAAACAAAGCTAAAGTATTTGAGTGTCGTAGATTTATTTGTTGCAGAAAGATAACTTCTTCCCAATCAGACGGAATCAAGGTAGGGTGGCAGTCAATTGAAGAAGTTTGGATTCCAACGTGCCTAAGCGGCGTTAATTCGAACCTAGTGTGGCTCAGTGTTTAGATGACTACACAGGCTTTGAACGACGGGGGAGTGCAACACTTAGAATTCAGATTGGAGAAGTTATGTACCACGTTCACGTTTACTTTCCTTTGCAACAATTGGAAAAAGCACAAGCTCTGAATGAGATCATCCGCCAAGAGCGTCAAGATGTGTTGCGCGTGTATCCATTGGTCGACAGATTAGTCGGCCCGCACAAGATGCCGATGTTTGAAATGCACCTTGAGTCGATCAGTGAAGAGTTTTTGGCTTGGTTAGATACCATTCGTGGGGATTTTTCTGTGCTTATTCACCCGGTCAGCGAACGAGAACTGCGTGATCACACAGAGAGCGCGATTTGGTTAGGTCGCGAACTAGGTGTTTTCGAAGAAAAGCTAGAAAATTAAAGAT
>NZ_JAWOWF010000218.1:0-869 GCF_033340295.1 Vibrio sp. 1401 | reverse complement strand
CAGACAGTACACCTCGGCTAGCAACCATGCTCGATAACATGGAGCGTTCTGCCAAGCTACTGGACGTTGAAATGCACTCTATCGTGCACGGAAAAGCCCGTTTCGGTAAAGAGTTTCAGACCTTTAAAGTGTCCTTCATGTTCAACACGGTAGAAGAGAAGAAAGAGGGAAAACAACATGGTTAATTGGCAAGATCTAGAAATGGATGAGATTGCTGAATGGCCATTACTGCCTCAGCTTGTAGTGATCTGCCTGCTTGTTCTTCTTATCCAAGGGTTTGGTTATTGGTTTTACTTAAAGCCAGAAGAGGCTCGCTTGAACAATTTGATTCAAGAGGAGCAAACATTAAAAGTGGCATTGCGCATAAAAGCCAACAAGGTGGCTGCATTGCCTCAATTGCAATCTCAACTGGACGAGCTTACTACGCGTTATGAGTTGCTGTTGCAACAACTACCGGCACAAAAAGAGTTGGCCACAATGTTGGCGTCGGTAAACGAACTCGGTATCGACAACAAGTTAACGTTTACTCGAATCGATTGGGGAGAAAAGCAATCTGAAAACTTCCTGTATCGATTGCCACTAAATATCGAGCTAACAGGTGATTTCCACGATATCGGTCGTTTTTCACAGGCCATTGCCACACTGCCACGCATCATCACCTTTAAAGACGTGACTTGGCAGCGTGTCAGCCAAGAGAGTGAAACTTTGCACTTCCGAGTGAGAGCAAACACTTATCAGTTCAAGCCTGAGGAAAAGAAAGATGGGAAATAAATCTTTGCTGACGGTGTTGGTAAGCGCTCTATTGGTCGGGTGCCAGGCGAATGATGAATCATTAACGGATTTTATTCGTGGTGTTGAGAGCCAGGCTC
>NZ_JAWOWF010000217.1:0-869 GCF_033340295.1 Vibrio sp. 1401 | reverse complement strand
AGCTCTTCTTGGTATTGATTTTGATGAGTCAATCTTCTTGCCATAAAGATGAACAACAGCATCAATATCGGATAGTGGAACGTCATAAACACCAATGACCAAAAACCGCTGGAAGAGACGCTCGTCGCAGCAAACAAATACACCTGCTGAGTCAATATCAACGCCAAAGTGACAAAAATCATCTGCTTACTGTTTAATCTCACCTGAGACTCCTTAAACGTAAGCACGAGTGCAGAAGCCGTGATCAACATCGCTAACCAGTTGCCAAACACAGGTAACGGCCAAATCACCGAAATAACGGCAGTCACTGCAGTCAACGTAAACCACACTCCTTTTGAGCTGAGGAGTTGATCAACATTGACCTCTGGATTCGTTTCCAAACGTAATACGTGCCAAGCAACCAAGATGCCCAACAAGGCGCCCAATAACATATCAAGAATAAACGCAGAACCTAGGAAGAACTTGCACAGCATGACTATTAGCGTGATAGCGGCCATCAACACTGTGGTACTGTTAAATCCAAAGCTGTGCGTTCTTTGGAACAAAAATGTCAACACACAGAACCAAACCGCAATAGGCAAGCTTGGAAAACTAAAGCCGTAACTGTTTGGAAGTTCCGCCATAGGCACGTACACATGCGGCCTTGGTAGAGAAAATCCCTGCTGTGCCACCAAAACCATTAAAGATGTCGCGGTAATGGCGAAGAACAGTCGGTACACAAAGCGACTATCAAAGCGCATCATGACGAACGGGAATAAAAACAGCAAAATAGTCGGCGTCGTCAGCTCCATCACTACGCTTGTAAAGTCGTACGCGGCTTTGTAACTGTTGTCTGAAAGCTCACCAATCCAACCTTGCAGTTCCATCAC
>NZ_JAWOWF010000216.1:0-870 GCF_033340295.1 Vibrio sp. 1401 | reverse complement strand
AGTCTTGGTGATATCACGTACAGACCAGATCACCAGTTTGTTTGCATTTTCAGGAGCGTTAACTGGTTTTATAATTGCCTCAAACCACATTTCTTCTGGATTTTCCAACGCTTCTAGCTCTTCTATAGGCAGGAGTAGGTGATCATGCAGAGAAAGGTTGTATTTCACGACTTTCGTTTCGTTATCTTGCATAACGTCAAAAATGAACCCCATGAGTTCGTCTGCTTTGGTCGGGGAAAGGACATCGCTAAGCTGTAAGCCAGTGTAGCGTTTTGCGTTGAACGTTTTGGAGTGGTGGGTTCCACCAAAGCTTTCAATATAGCGCCCGCTTTCGTCTAGGATAAACACATGATCAGGTAGGGTGTTTAAAATGGCTTCTAACCATGCTTCCCTTTCTTTATCAATCATGTGGTTACTTTCCTTCTTCTCGGCAAGTAGCCGATTATATAGGTTTGTATTGATGACACAATCAATATGGATCACATAATGGTTTATCGATTCAGCTAATCTGTGTGTGTTAGCTTTTGAGCTGTTTGAGTGAAATTTTTATAGCACTTTGTTTCGTGCGGGTGTAGGCTCTTGCCTGTATGTTTTTGAGACAAAAATTCATGTTATATCTCTTGTTTAAAAACTTCGTAAGAAGGCTGAACTCCGTGCATAAAACGCGATGAAGTGTTGCTCGGAGTCATAAATTATCTTCATCAGATGTGGAAATACGTGCACAGCTAAGCTGGAAAATGCGTAGGTTGTATTACATCTGAGTAAAGACAAGAGACCGCCGGTGATATTTCATCACCGGCTTTTTTGTATCTGAAGTTTGAAATCAGATATGAAGTTACCCATAGTTGAAATAGGGGCCGGTATGTAAGT
>NZ_JAWOWF010000215.1:0-871 GCF_033340295.1 Vibrio sp. 1401 | reverse complement strand
ATCGCCTCTGACTGCCAAGGCATCCACCGTGTACGCTTAGTCACTTAACCATACAACCCGAAGGAGTTTCGAGTTGACGTTCAAATCACCAAAGTTGTCTCTCATTATTTGAATGAGCGAGAGACATTCGATTTTGCCGGACTCATCTTTTTACCTTCATTTTTAGAAAAAATGAAAACAAAAAGCCAAGAACACTTGAATGTGTTTTTTGGTGTTTGTCTTAAAGACAAACATTGAGAACTTTACAAACAATCTTAAAGATTGTTTTGTCAGCTTTCCAAATTGTTAAAGAGCTAATCACTTCTAATGAAGTAACCATTTTTAAAAACTCTCAAGAGAGAATGTTTAAAGATGGTGGGCGATACCGGGCTCGAACCAGTGACCCCCTGCTTGTAAGGCAGGTGCTCTCCCAACTGAGCTAATCGCCCACATTAGTTTTACTTCTTAGTGGAAGAAGTTCCTCGAATGGTGGAGCTATGCGGGATCGAACCGCAGACCTCCTGCGTGCAAGGCAGGCGCTCTCCCAGCTGAGCTATAGCCCCATCGAGAAATGGTGGGTCGTGCAGGATTCGAACCTGCGACCAATTGATTAAAAGTCAACTGCTCTACCAACTGAGCTAACGACCCAATGGTATCCCGTAGGGGAGTCGAACCCCTGTTACCGCCGTGAAAGGGCGGTGTCCTAGGCCTCTAGACGAACGGGACACTAAGTGAACATCTTGGGGGATGTTCTATCTCTTAAACTTCATAAACCGTATCAATCTGTGTGAACACTCATCGCAATAATCATCGTATAAGGAGGTGATCCAGCGCCAGGTTCCCCTAGCGCTACCTTGTTACGACTTCACCCCAGTCATGAACCACAAAGTGG
>NZ_JAWOWF010000214.1:0-875 GCF_033340295.1 Vibrio sp. 1401 | reverse complement strand
ACCATCAACAGGTTGGCAGCCACAGGGTTATTGGCAAAATAGGCAATGATGCCCTTTTGATTCGTATCTTCCATGACAAACTCCTACTTACTGTACGACGGTTTCGGAGTCGTCATTCTTTTTTGCAATTTGAACCGCCATGCCTTTTTGCGGGTATTCAGGAAGAGTCAGGACCAATTGGTCACTTTGTTCCAAACCTTCACCTACCAACATGAATTCTCCCTCCGCTCTTAACACTGTGACAGTGCGAGGCTGAAGTTGATTTTCATCGTTGACGACCCAAACCGTGCGGTTTTTCACTAATTCTTGTGGAAGACGATAGATGTGCTTGAGCTCTTTGCCCGTAAAGCTGACTTCGACGTAAGAACCAAATTTGATTGGCGGTTGCTGGTTATCGATGCCATAAGGGTCTTCAACCTGAATCACCATATTGATCATGCGTGTGGCGCTATCAATCATTCCCAAATCTCGAACGACTTTACCTTCACGTGTGGTCGAGAGAATGCCTTGCTGAGTTACGGTTGCTGTCAGCTCTTTGATTGACTCCGGCAAAAACGCACTATCAAAACCAGCAATTGGAACATGCACTTCCGCCACTTCGATGTTATTCAAAGTTGCGACACGAGATCCCGACGTCACAAACTGACCCACACCGACATCACGCTCGACCACTAAAGCATCGTATGGCGCAACCACTCGGCAGTTTTCCAAGTCGCGATTTGCACGTTTGAGAGCGGCTTGAGCAGACTTCACTTGCGCTTGCGCGCTAAGCACCTGAGGTTTACGCAAGTACAGATCGGTGACTTGCTTGTCGCTAAGTTTTTTCGCTTGGCGTTTCGCCACTTCCGCTTTTGCTTGTTCTTCAATTAACGATG
>NZ_JAWOWF010000213.1:0-880 GCF_033340295.1 Vibrio sp. 1401 | reverse complement strand
GGTTCTTATGTGGTGGAAGCGCAGCAAGCAGTGGCTGACCAACTGGTCCTCCCTGCTGGATATTCGCTCGCTTGGTCTGGTCAATACGAATACATGGAACGCGCTAAAGATCGCTTGAGTGTGGTCGTACCGATAACCTTGGTGATCATCATGATGTTGCTTTATTTCAGCTTCCGCCGTGTGGGTGAGGTGCTGATCATCATGCTGACTTTGCCTTTAGCGATGGTTGGTGGCTTGTGGTTGATGCACTACCTCAACTACAACTTCTCCATCGCCGTGGGGGTCGGATTTATTGCCCTCGCCGGCGTTGCGGTGGAGATAGGCGTCATCATGCTGGTGTATCTCAACCAAGCGTGGCACCACAAAAAACTTCACGCAGAAGAAAACCAACAAGCTCTGCAAATTGGTGATTTAACCGATGCCATTCGAGAAGGCGCGGGGCTGCGTGTGCGTCCGGTCATGATGACGGTTCTCACGGTCATCATTGGCCTTATCCCTATCATGTATGGCTCAGGTACTGGCTCTCAAGTCATGCAGCGCATTGCTGCACCAATGATTGGCGGCATGGCCTCTGCCCTACTACTGACTCTGCTGGTGTTACCAGCAATCTTCAAGCTGTGGAAGCAGCGAGAAGTCAACAAAGCTCAAAACCCAGAGAAATAAGCAACAAGCGCCATTGTACAAACCGCAATGGCGCACTACCTCATTGACAGTAAAGGAAATCAACATGAAAAAGACACTTATCACTCTTGCTCTAACTATGGTATCAGCAGGCGCATTCGCGCAAATGGATAGCTCGAACATGAACCACGACAACATGGATCACGGCAAAATGGACCATGGTTCGATGTCGATGGATAACATGAACATGGGCGATATG
>NZ_JAWOWF010000212.1:0-882 GCF_033340295.1 Vibrio sp. 1401 | reverse complement strand
AAAAGAAAAGATTAAGATCCTCTTACTCGAGGGGCTTCACCCTTCTTCAGTTGAAGTTCTTCAAGCAGCTGGTTACACCAACATTGAATATCACAAAGGTTCGCTTTCAGAGGAAGAACTGATTGAAGCAGTTAAAGATACGCACTTCATCGGTATCCGCTCCCGAACGAATCTATCCGAGGAAGTGATCAATGCGGCAAACAAACTGGTTGCGATTGGCTGTTTTTGTATCGGAACTAACCAAGTAGATCTTGGTGCGGCGGCAAAACGTGGCATTCCTGTATTCAATGCACCGTTTTCAAATACGCGAAGTGTAGCTGAGCTCGTGCTTGGTCAGATTCTTCTGCTCCTTCGTGGGATTCCTGAAAAGAACGCTTTAGCACACCGTGGTATTTGGAAGAAGAGCGCAGACAACTCTTACGAAGCGCGTGGTAAACGTCTTGGTATCATTGGTTACGGCCATATCGGTACTCAGCTGGGCATTATTGCTGAAAACTTAGGTATGCGCGTGTACTACTACGACATCGAAAACAAACTATCACTTGGCAACGCAACGCAAATCCACACGATGAGCGAGCTGCTAAACAAATGTGATGTTATTTCGCTGCACGTACCAGAAACACCTGAAACGAAGAATATGATGGGCGAAGAAGAATTTGCTCGCATGAAGCCTGGCGCAATCTTCATCAACGCCGCTCGCGGTACCGTTGTTGATATTCCTGCGCTTTGCCACAGCCTAGAAGCGGGTCACTTAGCTGGCGCAGCAATCGACGTATTCCCAGTTGAACCAAAAACAAACGCTGACCCGTTTGAATCTCCACTACAGAAATTCGATAACGTCATTCTAACGCCACACGTGGGCGGCTCTACTCAAGAAGCACA
>NZ_JAWOWF010000211.1:0-883 GCF_033340295.1 Vibrio sp. 1401 | reverse complement strand
TCTGAACCGATACCAGCCAGATCGTCTTCATCAACACTGATCGCTTCAAAATCCGTTACAACTGGCAATGAGTCAACGATGGTGACTGGCAACGTAATTTTGCTCGTGTCGCCATCAAAATCCGTCGCGATGATGGAAAAGTCCAACGTTAAGGTGTCACTATTTGGAGCATGATCAACAGCCCCTTGCAGTTCAAACGAGTAACTCCCGTCACTGTTTACCTGTAACGTAAATACCGGATTGCCGTTTGCCGTCGCCGTGTAGGTAAAGCTACCGTCGACATTACTGACTTCGGCCAACGTGATAACTTGACCGTTGGAGGTCAAACCGTTTAGCGGGTCTGAACCTGTTTCAAGTTTGTACTGAACCACACCATCTGAGCCTTGTGTGGTCGTGAACTGCCCTTCAACCAACAGTGCGTTTGATTGTCCACCATTCGTAATTAAGTCATTTTCATCCACAGTGAGAGGCACGACATTCTCAATCGTAGGAACGTCATCTTGAATGGTGACAGGCAAAACCATGGTGCTGGTATCGCCATCAAAATCCGTCGCTGTAATCGGGAAATTCAGTGTTAACGCATCACTGCCACTAGCGTGATCGATTGGGCCTTCCAACGTAAAGTTGTATGAACCATCGGTGTTCACCACCAACGTAAATACAGGGTTGCCGTCAGCGGTCGCAGTGTAAGTGAAGCTGCCATCTGCATTCGCTGTTTCAACCAAATCAACAACTTCGCCGCGCGACGTTACCCCTGCTACAGGGTTCGTCGAGCCGTCGAGTTGATAACTCACCACTCGGTCGGAACCTTCTGTCGTGGTGAACTTGCCGTCAACCGAAACAGAATCATTTTGATCCGAACCGATGCTCGCAAGGTCGTCTT
>NZ_JAWOWF010000210.1:0-883 GCF_033340295.1 Vibrio sp. 1401 | reverse complement strand
TTGTGTATCTCGTCGGTTTGATCATGGCGTATAAACATGCCGATGTTGGTGTGATTTACCCAATTGCACGCGCTTTGCCGGTCATGATGGTGGGAGGGTTCAGTGTTGCACTCGGCCATGCGCTTTCATCTCAACAGTGGCTTGGTTTTGTGTTGATCACCTTTGGCTGCATTTTGGTTCCGTTGACTCATGTTCGCCAAGTTTCTTTGGTGGCATATCTAAATGTAGGCGTGTTTTGGGCGTTGATCGCGGCAATTGGCACGACAGGTTACTCTGTGGTGGACAAAGAGGCACTAACGTTACTGACTCAGCAAGCATCAACTATTTTCAACGATCAATACAGCGCGATCTTCTATCTTGGTGCGCAGTTTTGGGCGATGGGCTTACCCGTTTTACTTTGGTGTCTGATCACCAGAAATGATCAAGAGTTGCAAGCGGCTTGGCGAATCCGAAAAAGTGCAAGTATGGCTGGCATTATGATGGCATCGACTTATGGATTGGTTCTGTTTGCGATGACGATGACAGACAACGTGAGCTTAGTTGTCGCGCTGCGCCAGATCAGTATCGTATTTGGTTTATTGATGGGCATTTGGTTGCTTGCGGAAAAATGGTATCTCACCCGAGGTATCGGTGTGGCTTTCATCCTTGCAGGCATTGTGTTGTCTTTAGAAGGTGCTTGAAGCGCATCAACTAAAAGGCACCCGAAGTTCAAACGGACTCCAGGTGCCTTAGAAAAGAGGGATGAGTTAGAAACGCATTTGTGCGCCAAACATCACGCCACCAGAATCAAAATCGCTGTTTTTGGCGTAATTGTATTCTAAGTTCAAACCAAAGTGTTTATAGCCCCAAGCGACACCTGCTGCGGCTTCTCCGCCAAGGCTAG
>NZ_JAWOWF010000209.1:0-884 GCF_033340295.1 Vibrio sp. 1401 | reverse complement strand
GTCTCCTTATTTGGGACACGAGTGGGATATGCAATGGGAGTCGACCTACGATAAGCAACGCCTTGTCGAGCTAGGTAATCGTTTATGTCAGTACCCGGAAAGCCACAAGCTGCAAAGCCGAGTAAACAAGCTGTACAACGATCGCTTAGCAATGATGACAGGTGAGAAGGCTATTGACTGGGGTATGGCTGAAACATTGGCTTACGCGACATTGGTAGACGATGGTAAGCGTATCCGTATTTCTGGTCAGGACTCAGGTCGTGGTACTTTCTTCCATCGTCACTCAGTTCTTCACAACCAATCAGATGCAAGCACTTACATCCCGCTAGCGAATATCCATGACAAGCAGGGGCCTTTCCAAGTTTTTGACTCTGTGTTGTCGGAAGAAGCTGTTCTTGCATTTGAGTACGGTTATGCAACAGCTGAACCTGGCGGTTTGACCATTTGGGAAGCGCAGTTTGGTGACTTCGCTAACGGCGCACAAGTGGTTATTGACCAATTCATTTCGTCTGGTGAGCAAAAGTGGGGACGTTTGTGCGGCCTGACGATGCTTCTGCCTCATGGTTACGAAGGCCAAGGTCCGGAGCACTCATCTGCTCGTCTAGAGCGTTACCTTCAATTGTGTGCTGAGCAAAACATGCAGGTCGTTGTACCATCAACGCCAGCTCAGGTGTACCACATGATTCGTCGTCAAGTAGTACGCCCAATGCGTCGACCATTGATTGTAATGTCTCCTAAATCATTGCTTCGTCATCCTCTTTGTACTTCGACTCTAGAAGACCTTGCAGAAGGTACGTTCCAAGCAGCGATCCCTGAAGTGGATAACTTGGAGCCAAGCAAAGTGAAACGCGTCGTGTTCTGTTCGGGTAAGGTGTATTTCGACC
>NZ_JAWOWF010000208.1:0-888 GCF_033340295.1 Vibrio sp. 1401 | reverse complement strand
GTCTGACGTTTGATGCGGTCGCAACGGTTGTTGAGCGTGATACTGAAATGTGGCAATTGGTCGTTGGTCAGATGAAAGCGCGTTTCGGTGACATCATCGACGGTCTAAGCCAGCTTGAAGACTTTGTACTGTTCAACCTAAAAGCTGAGAAAGGTTTGTTCGTAAAAGGGTTCGGTCAAGCGTATCAAGTCTCAGGCGATGACTTGGTTGATTTTGTGCATCTACAAGAAGGCCACAAGAAAATCGAAAACGCCTAATGCGGACGTCGTTTTTATGATTACTAAGAGGGAGTTAGGTTATACTGGCTCCCTTTTTTATATTGGAACAACAGCATGAGACCTGTAAGCAAGGAATTGAGCGAGATCTGTTATCCCTTTATTTACGAAGACAGCCCTGTGTGCGATTTCGAGATCACCGCAGACGAGTTGTGCAGCCGGATTGGGTTGGTGCTGTCGATGGAATTGGACGACTTCAGTCGAGATATTCTCACGCGCCTTCAGCCTAATGTTTACCATCTCAATGGTTCGGTGCGTGGCAAGTTAGCGATTACAGAATCGGAAGTTGAAGAGCTTAAAGCAGACTATGAGGCCGTAAAAGCGCGCATAGACGGTGGTTTTAAAGGTTTCGTGCTGCCGGGAGGCCATGCTACGTCTAGTCAACTGCATTTGTGCCGCTGCCAAGCAAAGAAAACCGTTCGAGCACTCGTCGCGATAGAGCATGCTGGGAAAAAGCAACCAGCGCCGATTCTGTTCCGTTACGCCAACTTAATGGCCAATGTCATTTACAGCTTGGCTTCCTACATTAATCATGGTTACCAAGTGGAAGAAACTGAGATTGTGTCTCGCATCTACGCTATGCCAAAGAAGTAAACGCTGTAAACAAGTCGCT
>NZ_JAWOWF010000207.1:0-889 GCF_033340295.1 Vibrio sp. 1401 | reverse complement strand
TGTTTAGATTGACACGCTGTTTCTTTACCACTAGGGATTCCAAACAATGGTTATCCTTAATTTGGGTGGCAATTCGATCGCGTACTCCTACCCAATACGCCTTAAACGACGACATCATAAATATCCTCTTTAATGACATGAATAACATACACTTGAGCTTTATTCCGTCATGACGAAGCAGGTCATTATTCCATATAAAAATTAATGAAAGGAATTAATATCCCCTACTTAGATATGGTTTGGCTCTTTTTCATTTAAGAAATACGCTTTCATCTCATAATGTATTGAGATGCATATAGTTAACACTTTATGACTATTAATTAGAAAAGCGTAAGACGAAATTGTGCATATTCCATACAAAAACAAAGGATATGTCAAAGGTTAATTATCAATTAATCAGTTATAAAACTCAAAACTAAAATTCATAACTGGCTATTATCAATAAAGACAAAAATAAATAATATCGACTTTACCATTTATAGATTTAGATGATATCAACATACGCAGTTTACTATTATTGAAAAATACATAATCAATAAACATACGACCTATCTATTAATGATATTTAGGTCTTAGTAGAGAATATTGAGGAACGAAAAAGCGCACCTTTAATGGTGCGCTTAACATCTTTTCGTTTAAGGTTTCAGCTTCAAAACATTATCAATGTCTGCAGCACTGTGGCGCTCAGCTAGTTGCTCCCACTCTTCACCCCAAGAGCGGTTAACAATACGACCACGTTTAACACCTTCTCGCTCATCAATCGCTTTCGCCCAACGCACAACGTTTTTGTAGCCCTCCACATCTAAAAACTCGGCTGCATCGTATGCGCGGCCCAGCACTAAGTTACCGTACCACGGCCAAGTTGCGATATCGGCAATGCTGTACTCAT
>NZ_JAWOWF010000206.1:0-889 GCF_033340295.1 Vibrio sp. 1401 | reverse complement strand
GTCTGATGCTCTTGAACACCCGTTATGAAGCTTTGGCCGCCAAATTCGAGTGTGTCGATACCTTCGAATTTTAAGAATACCCAACGTGCCGTCGGTTTAGTTGTCGTCTTGTTCTTTACCATGCTAGGAAAGAATTCCTCGGCCTTAGTGAGACTCTCTCGGATTTTGTGCTCTAAGCTTGCGTAGACGAGTAGGCTCAGCGTCATGATCATCAGTAGTGCCTCGATTCGCTGAGGTTTCTTCAGGAAAATTGATGATGTTAAGAACTCAGGGCTTTTCAAAAAGCGAAAGCCGCGTTCGACCTTTTGCTGAGACTTGTAATGTTCAAGCAATGCAACCATTGTTAGGTCGGTGTTGTCAGTATCGTTGGTGGCGAGAATAAACATACCTACTTTAAGCTTGGCCAGTTTCACCTTTTCTAGATCGGTATAAGGCGTAGCATCTATCAAATAGTGGTATCCCGTCGGCTTTTCATCTTTCTTCGGCCGACCACGACCTGAATAAATTGGCTCTTTAACGATGGTTGATTGCGCGAAGCCAAGCAAATGACACTGGTTGGCGAAGTCGCTCATTGCTTGCTCGGCATCCACTGCGCAAGCAAACTGCTTTTTCTTTAGTTGTCCCAGCGCTTTCAGCTCTTTGGTGATATTTTTGTCTAAGTTCTTATAAAACGTTACCTGTTCTCGCTTGGTTGCTTGTTCACTATGAATCAACAGCCACTTCTGAGATACCGAGCCATAATCAGCGTCAACCCAACAACCCGAGTAGCCATTGCCGATATGGCTCAGCTGCTCTGGCTCAAGGTTCATTAAGGCCTCTTTGGCTGATTTAATGGTCATTGGAACACGCGTAATAAACTTCTGTTGTTGCTCATCCAGTGAACGAATGC
>NZ_JAWOWF010000205.1:571-901 GCF_033340295.1 Vibrio sp. 1401 | reverse complement strand
ATAGCGGTTTGCTTGATGCCTTCTAAATTGTGCAGATCATGCTTTTCAACATACTGCTGCATGGTTTCGGCTAATGTGTTCATGTAATGCTCCATAAACCGTCAATCGGTCTACGCTCTGTTGTCATTTTGCTCACTATACTTTCTCTTCTGTTTCCGATTCCAGCGCTATAACAACAATTTTGTAGAAATAGGCAAGTAATTTACAGAAATCGACCTACAACACGACAAAAAGTCGTACTAATATGCACGTATTCAATCTCCTCAACTGGAAACAAGAGGTCTGCAATGAACTTTTCTTATGTCAACCCAACCAAAATTTTCTTTGGCC
>NZ_JAWOWF010000205.1:0-561 GCF_033340295.1 Vibrio sp. 1401 | reverse complement strand
AAAGCGCAGCAATCAAAGACGCGATCCCAGCAGATCAAAAGGTCTTGGTGATTTACGGTGGTGGCTCAATCAAAAAGAACGGCGTATACGACCAAGTAGCAGAAGCGCTCACTGGCCACGAATGGTCTGAGTTTTCTGGTGTAGAACCAAACCCAACAAAAGAAACATTGGATAAAGCGGTCGCTATCGTAAAAGATCAAAACATCGACTTTATTCTTGCTGTTGGTGGTGGTTCGGTTATCGACGGTTCTAAATACGTTGCGGCAGCATCAAAGTACGATGGTGACGGCTGGGACATTATGATCGGTAAGCATCAAGTGACAGAAGCAACACCGCTTGCGGCTATCCTAACGCTACCTGCAACTGGTTCAGAATCCAACATGGGTGCAGTGATTACAAAAGCAGAAACTCAAGACAAACTGCCGTTCATGTCTCCTGCAGTACAGCCTAAGTTTGCAGTGTTAGATCCAGATGTAATGAAAACGCTGCCTGAACGTCAGCTTATTAACGGCATTGTGGATGCGTGGGTACACGTTTGTGAGCAATACATTACACTGCCTA
>NZ_JAWOWF010000204.1:0-903 GCF_033340295.1 Vibrio sp. 1401 | reverse complement strand
TTAACTGGTTGATAGACAACGTGTAGTCCGTAACTTAACAAACTGTTTAAGAGTGATTCGCAACGCGTGGCATTTTTACTATGCGTTGGTTTTAGTGTTTAAGGTGGTATGCGGCGGCATTGGTATTGCGTTGCTCACACCTTAACAGGGCGTTAGTACGGGTTTGACATCAAAGGTCATAAGTTTTGGTGTTTATCTGTTTTGGCGCTCGTTTTTCCACCTTTCAGTTAGTGCCTTTCACGTTCTTTCCGGTGGCACCATATGCGGAGTGTTCGCTTTGATTTCACCGTTTACGGCTTCTAACTCTTAGCCTATTTCTTTGGTGCTTCTTCATTTTCGTGGTGGCTTTTGAGAGAACCTTGATTACTTTTGTTGTGGCTGTTGAAGTACGAGGAAAGAATCCTTTTCTAATTTGAAGTTAGGGAAAGTAGGGCAGTTCAGTACGTTTTTCTTCTAGCCAACTTTCGTCTTTCTATTGAGGTAAAGTTTTGTAGCTGCCCGTCTCACTTCAGTGTTCAAAGCCTTTCATATCATGCCACTTTTCAATATCTTGGAGCGCACAAATAGAAGTAGCGCATGTACTAACAAATTGCTTAAGAGTGATTCGTAACGCGTGGCATTTTTACTTTGCGGTGGCTTATGGTGATTAAGGCGCTGTGCGGTAGCTTTTGTATTGCGTTACTCACACCTTAGCAAGGCGTTAGCCCTATCAGAGGAAAATAATGAAATCTGCAGTATTAGTTATTGATGTTCAGTCGATTCTGTTCGACCCGGAACCTCAACCATTTGAATCACAAATCGTACTCAACAAAATTAATGAGGTTACGAAATTTGCGCGTGCTAAGTCTGTCCCAGTTATCTTTGTCCAGCACGAGCAACCTAAATCTGTTATTGAATACGAAA
>NZ_JAWOWF010000203.1:0-904 GCF_033340295.1 Vibrio sp. 1401 | reverse complement strand
TTGCCTTTGACGGTGTCAAAAGAGCAGAACTTAGATGAGCTGTACGATGAAGTGATTGCTGAATTACTCGATGTGTTTGTTTCTCCTAGTGCTGTGAAGTTTTGATCATGACTGAATACACATGGTTAGCGCCGGCTATTTTGTGCGGCGTGATTGCGCTAATTGGTAACGTCGTACTGGGCCAGCAAGTATTAAAGCGGCAGATCATTTTCATCGACCTTGCGGTGGCTCAAGTCGCAGCATTGGGGGCGGCGCTTAGTCATTATTGGCTAAACTCATCTACTTTGTACGTGAGGATTCCTTGGTTATCGGAATCTTGGCTTGGTGCAATGCTTGGCGCTTGGATAATGTCGTTATTGTTATGCGGATTGATTGCTGCATTAGAAAAGCGAAATCATCCGCATCTTGAGCCGATGATTGGCAGCTTGTTTGTGGTATCTGCCTCTTTGGCGGTGTTACTTGTTAGCAAAGACCCACATGGTGCTGATTTCATTCAAGGGATTTTGAATGGTCAGCTACTGTGGTCGACATGGCAAGATGTTTGGCCGTTGATGGTAATCACTGGTGCGATGTTGTTGCTAGTACGTACAAAGCCCGAATTTATGCGTGGTAGCGGTTTTTATCTCATCTTCGCTATCTTGATGCCGATCACCGTCAAACTGACGGGGATTTACCTAGAGTTTGCTTTATTGGTGATTCCCGCTTTATGCGCTGCGAGCCTTAAAGGCGGACGTTTTTTAACCGCCAGTTTAGGTATCGGAACTATTGGTATTTTGTTGGGGATAGCAGCTTCTGCAAAGTATGATTTGCCTAGTGGTGCAACGATTGTTATTACGCTGTTTATGATGGGTTTAGTTTTTAATATCTTCTCACCGCTGAGAAAAATCGTGTTGTTACAGATGAA
>NZ_JAWOWF010000202.1:0-905 GCF_033340295.1 Vibrio sp. 1401 | reverse complement strand
CTACGCCTATGAACTTTTTGATTCTGTTGACCTTTATGTAGGTGCGCGAGTCAATAACTCTCCGACTCAAAACCAAAGCGGCTTTCTCAGCGGGATCAGCTACCACTTCAATGATCGTGTCACCGTAAAAAGTACCGTAAGATCTTACAAATCTGAGAATAGCAACGGCATTCAAACCGAAGACAGCAGCCTCGCTGCTGAACTTTCTAGCCGCGTGAAAATTACCGATAAGTTAGACATTCACGCGACGTTGGAATACCAAGATTGGCAACAAGGCTTTGAGGTAGGTTTAGGTTTCCGATTCTAAAAATCGAGTGCTTCTTTTGAAATCAACACCCCATTCCAATCGGCATAAACATGATGTTTTGGTTGAACAATTTGGTTCAGCATCGTTAACGTCACGTTGACTTCACCCACACCACGCTTTTCCGTTTTAAACGGACATGTACCCAGCGCTTGCACTCCTATTTCCATTTGCGACATTTGTGCCACATCACGCACTGCTCCGTACACAATGATGCCTTCCCAACCATTTTCGATACCGAGTATCGCCAGCTGATCACCAAGCAGCGCTTTTTGGCAGGAACCGTGTCCATCAACAATCAAGACTTTGCCAGTGCCATCCTGTTCTAGAACTTCACGTACTTTAGAATTATCGTGATAGCAACGCACTGTGACAATTTCGCCATGAAAGGCGGTACGTTGACCAAAGTTCTGTAGCGGTAAATTTAGCAACGTCACTTGGTCTTCAAATTCATCACAAATATCTGGTGTTATGTCTCTCATATTTCCTCCGTGAATTTGCTCGCTCGGGCATAACCCCAACGAGAGATATCCTGTTATACGAGCCTGTCGTTAATTTTTCCTAGCCAGTGTTTTTTGCTCGGTGCCGCGCACGCAACTAA
>NZ_JAWOWF010000201.1:0-905 GCF_033340295.1 Vibrio sp. 1401 | reverse complement strand
AACATCACTGAAAACGTGCGCACCATTAATGCCATTCCTCTGAAGCTGAGGGGTGATGACTGGCCAGCTCGTCTTGAGGTCCGCGGTGAAGTGTTTATGCCGAAAGCAGGCTTTGAAAAGTTAAATGAGCTTGCGCGTCAGAAGGGCGAAAAAGTATTTGTGAACCCTCGCAATGCAGCAGCAGGCAGTCTACGTCAATTAGATTCGCGTATTACGGCTTCGCGCCCACTTAGCTTCTACGCATACAGTGTTGGAGTTGTGCAAGGGGCTGATTTGGCAGCCAGTCACTATGAGCGTTTTCTGCAGATAAAATCTTGGGGGCTGCCAATGTGTCCAGAGACCAAGCGAGTCGACAGTTTGGCAGACGTAAAAACTTATTATCAAGACATTCTGCAGCGTCGTGATGCATTACCTTACGAAATTGACGGAGTCGTGATCAAAATTGACGATATTGCCGTTCAAGAGCGCCTGGGTTTTGTTGCTCGCGCTCCACGTTGGGCGATCGCATACAAATTCCCGGCTCAAGAAGAAATCACCACATTGAATGAAGTTGAGTTCCAAGTTGGCCGAACGGGAGCGATCACTCCGGTTGCTAAGTTAGAGCCCGTGTTTGTTGGTGGCGTGACGGTGAGTAACGCAACGCTGCATAATGCGGATGAAATTGAGCGCCTTCAAGTAAAGATTGGTGATCAGGTCGTGATTCGTCGTGCTGGCGATGTGATTCCTCAAGTGGTTTCTGTCATCAAAGAGCGTCGACCAGAAACGGCGCGAGATATTATTTTCCCAACTCAGTGTCCTGTTTGTGGTTCGCACGTAGAGCGTATCGAAGGGGAGGCGGTGACTCGATGTACAGGCGGTTTGGTCTGTCAAGCTCAACGTAAGCAAGCGCTCAAGCACTTCGTCTC
>NZ_JAWOWF010000200.1:0-907 GCF_033340295.1 Vibrio sp. 1401 | reverse complement strand
TATTGACGCCTTTATGGCGAAAGGTGAATACCGAGCTCACGCACTGCAAAGTGTCATCGAGCACATGGTTCTGCCGTGTTTGGTTCTGGCGTTAGCACCTACGACTCAAGTTGTTGGTTTGATGCGTGCTTCTGTTGCAGAAGTTATGAGCCAAAACTACATTCGCGCAGCCCGAATCAAAGGTTTATCGAATCGTGAGATCGTCACTCAGCACGTAATGCGTAACGCCATTCCGCCCATCATTCCAAAAGTTGGGGTTCAGCTATCTAGCATGATCACTTTAGCGATCATCACCGAGTCTATCTTTAACTGGCCGGGCATTGGTCGCTGGTTGCTGGATGCGCTTGCCAATCAAGATTACGCCTCAATCCAAGCAGGAGTAATGGTGCTTGCGACACTCGTATTAACTGCCAATATCCTTTCGGACTTGATTGGCGCCATGATCAACCCTCTGGTGAGAAAGGAATGGTATGCTAACAAATAACGTTTATCAGGAAGAACGCATTCCAACTCAGTTTGAGCGATTTTGGCGTAGTTACCGCGCTAACGGTTTAGCGATGTTTGGCTTGTGGTGTTTAGGCTTGATTGTATTGATCACCATTTTAGCTCCGTGGCTTGCCCCGTTTGATCCACAAGCACAATCTGGTGAGTTACTCGTTCCCCCTTCATGGGCACCAGCGGGCACCGTCGATTACTTTTTAGGAACCGATGACTTAGGTCGTGATATTCTGTCGCGCTTGATCATGGGCTCTCAACTGACTTTTGGCGCAGCAGTTGGCATTACTGCGATTGCGACCATCGTAGGTTGCTTTATCGGAGTGCTGGCGGGGATGACGAAAGGTCTGCTTTCCAGTACTTTGAACCACCTTCTCGACACCGTTATGTCGATTCCATCGCTATTGCTCGC
>NZ_JAWOWF010000199.1:0-908 GCF_033340295.1 Vibrio sp. 1401 | reverse complement strand
TTGGTTTCAAGTTGCTGCCAAAGTTGTTGGTAAAAAGCATCATCATGGTGCCCAGAACGGAGAATGTTGGGGTTCTTCCCAATCACTTCTTCGGCGCCGAATCCGGTGATCTGCGAGAACGCGTTGTTGACATCAATGATGTTGGCATTGCTGTCGGTAATGACCATACCTTCTTGCGAGTTGTTGAAGATTTTCGACGCTAACGACAATTGCGTTTCCACCATCTTGCGACGGGTGATGTTGCGCGTCATGCCCAAAATGCCGATCAGGTCGCCGGCCTGATTTCGTACCGGTGATTTGATGGTTTCCAGCCAAGTTGGGTTGTTGTTTTCATCAATTTGGCGACACTCTTCAACGATGTTCTGTGTGCCAGTAGCGACCACTAATCGGTCGGCATCAATGAATTTTTCCGCGCGTTCGGCGCTGAAAAGGTCAAAGTCGTTCTTCCCGACAATGTCATCGTTAGACTTTTTCCACGCCTGTTCCACGCTGCGGTTAGTCATGGCGTACAGACCGTCGGTGGTTTTGATCCAGATGTGGTCATCCAGACAATCGATGAATTCTTGCAGCGTTGGTAGTGGCTTGTTGGCGTGTGAGTGATGACGTTTGAGCTCTTGATGATAATGCTGGCTAACATCAAAACTGATGCGGCCTGCCAGTGCGTTCAGCCACGCAGAAACGGTTTGCTTTTGCTGCGTTGAGTGCGTCAACGTCACAACGGCAAACAGCTCCTCATTCGGTAGCCATACTGGGCACAGGCTCAGGTTTTCATCATCAAATTGTGAGCAAACTACGTCAAAGTGCGGCGCGGAAAATTGCGCGCAGTTTTGCTCAATCATCGCCACGATGGCGCGGTGATTTTGTGGCGAGGTGGATATCTCACTGGATAGCCATTGTTTGGTGTAGCT
>NZ_JAWOWF010000198.1:0-913 GCF_033340295.1 Vibrio sp. 1401 | reverse complement strand
TTATTTTTCAATGTAATGCTATTCTTCACCTTTCTATGCCATTTTGGCGCTCATGCATGGAGAGGATATGCTCAGCTTTTTATTACGTTCTGTCTTTTTAGGCTTAGCAACCGCTGCCGTTGTACTGCTCGCAGTTCCATCATTGCGCAATAACGTTATTCCTGTCGCGCTCGACCAACAACCGAAAAATATCGCATCTCTTGAATTGTCGTTTAACCAAGCCGTAAGAAGAGCGGCGCCAGCGGTTGTGAATATATACAGCCGAAAATACGTTGAAAACGATCGCAGTAAACTCTCGACACAAGGGCTGGGTTCTGGGGTTATCGTCAGCGAAAAAGGTTATATCATTACCAACTATCACGTGGTAGCTCAAGCAGACCAAGTCGTTGTTGCATTGCAAGATGGTCGAGCTGCTGCCGCTCAACTTGTTGGCACCGACAAACGCACGGACATTGCCGTTTTACGAGTTGAAGGTTCTAGCCTACCTGTCATCCCATTGAATTCTGAATACAAACCTCAGGTTGGTGATGTCGTTTTAGCGATTGGTAACCCATACAACTTAGGGCAAACCACGACCTTCGGCATTATTTCCGCGACAGGTCGCTCCTCTATTAGCGATGGTCGTCAAGCCTTCATCCAAACTGATGCTGCAATCAATGAAGGTAACTCGGGCGGCGCATTGGTGAATACTCAAGGTGAATTGGTGGGCATCAACACCGCATCTTTCCAACAGGCAACCGATCTTGAAACCTATGGTATCTCATTTGCAATCCCCGCCCCACTCGCCAGCAAAATTATGCAGAAAATCATCGCTGATGGTCGTGTGATTCGCGGCTACATCGGTATTGATGGGCAAGACATCAATGCAGTGACGGCCCGTTTACTAGGAAACGAGCACATTGGCGGTATCGTT
>NZ_JAWOWF010000197.1:0-914 GCF_033340295.1 Vibrio sp. 1401 | reverse complement strand
CATTAATTCGATTCTCAATAATTCGTTAACGCTTTTCGGTCAAAGCGACAATGGCTTGTGCGACAACTTTGTCAGCATCTAATTTTGCGGCACTGCGTGCCTTTTGAGCCATTGAAAGTAAAGCTTGGCGATCCAATTGTTGGATCTGTTGAGTCAAAGACTCCACGGTTAAATCAGGTTGTTCAATCATCTTCGCAGCACCGCATTCCACTAAATGGTCGGCATTCAGTGCCTGTTGACGGTCTTTATGCATGAACGGGATAAAAATCGCGCCTACACCTGCTGCTGAGACTTCAGATACCGTCAATGCGCCAGAACGGCACACTAACAGATCTGCCCACGCATACGCTTGTGCAACATCATCGATAAACTCGGTCACTTCTGCATTAGCAACATTGTTCGCTTGATAAGCAGCTTGCACTTCTTGCGCTGCGCCTTTACCTGCTTGATGACGAATACAGTAGTCTTGTCCCAAGTTTGCCATCACCGCTGGCAATGTTTGATTAAGAATACGCGCCCCTTGGCTGCCGCCCATAACAAGAATACGAATTGGTCCTTCTCTCTCTTGCATACGTTGAGCGGGCTCATCCAACTGCGTTACGTCTTCACGTACTGGGTTACCGACAACCACCGCAGAAGGAAATGCGCCGGGAAACGCTTGAAAGACTTTCCTAGCGATCTTTGATAGCCATTGATTTGTTAAACCTGCAACCGCGTTTTGTTCGTGTAGAACAACCGGGATACCGCTTAACCAAGCCGCGATACCACCCGGACCACTCACATAGCCGCCCATACCTAAAACGGCATCCGGCTGCCAGCGCTTCATGTGCGCTCGTGCTTGCATGATGGCATTAATAATTTGAAAAGGGGCAGCTAAAAGACGTTTAACGCCTTGGCCTCGCAGACCTTTTACT
>NZ_JAWOWF010000196.1:0-916 GCF_033340295.1 Vibrio sp. 1401 | reverse complement strand
GCAAAAACAAGAAGATCGTTTATCTGTCTTACCTGACCGCACTGGTCGAACAATACTGTAATGACAATCTCGCAGTCAGCTACAACCAAGATTTATGTGAGCTAGAACAGGCGGATGCAATGGGGGTTGTTGTAAACAGCATTTGGAAATCTCATATTCGCTCTGTGCTTAATCAGGCGGATATTCTTATCATTGATGAGTTCGAAAAAGTACTGACGACTGTCGTATGTTCTGAACCCAGTAAACAGTTACCAAAGCAACAAGTTTTTGAAAGCTTGTCAGAAGCCATTCGTAATGTCCCACAATTGATTGTGGGTGATGCTGATCTTTCAGACATCAGCTTGGGTTATATCAAAGAGTTAAGAAGCGAAGTGACGCTATTGGATTGCACTGAGAACCCGTATTCTTCAATCAAAGCGGTGATCACAGATAAGAACCAGTACCTCTCTAACGTTTATCTCAAAGAGCGTCTCATTGAGGAAGATAAAGTGTTCCTGTTTGATTCTCTCGTCACACTTCGTCAGGTTACCCAATCACTAGGCTATAAAGATACTAATAAGCTAGATAGTGAAGAAGAAGCACTAAAAGACAACACAGCTCAAGTATTGGCTGTAGTACCAGTGCCAATCGCATCTTACCTATTGAACGAAAAACGTCGCTCGGTTAACCATATCGAACGAATTCAAGAAGTTAAAATTACGGTGGTTCCTAACTCAGACATTGAAACACCGCACTTTGAAGTAATTCGCGTACGCGAAGGTGAAGAGTTTGATTTAATTTCTTACCTACTTCCTAAGAAGTTGGAAGCAATGAAAGAAGCAGAAGGTAAAGAACCTTCTGAAACAGACATCAAACCTAAGCGAATCGAAGAGCCAGTTCTTAAGGGCTTTGCAGCGCCAGCTCAAACCGCTCCAGC
>NZ_JAWOWF010000195.1:0-916 GCF_033340295.1 Vibrio sp. 1401 | reverse complement strand
AATTTACGCCCAAATATGTGGGCTCGCACGATTCGGTCTATTTAGGTGTTCTGAAAGGCTTGTATATCGCTGGTGGTGGCGTGAAGCGTACCTTTGAGAGCTTGCCGAGTGAAACCAAAGAACAACTGAGCGTGATTTATACAACCGCAGGTTATACCCCTCATGCTATTGCAGTCTCGAATGAGGTAGATGAAGAGATGGCTTTGGCATTGCGAGCGGCGATCTCACAACTCAATGAGGATCCCAAAGCACAGGAGAGCTTCGCTTTACTCAATATTGATGGATTGCAATTGGCGCAAGACCAAGATTGGCAAGACGTCGTCCAATTGGGCATTTCGAGATAAGTGGGCGCCTTATGACGCTGCGTTCAAAAACGATAATCGGCATTGCACTCATCGAAGCACTCGCGCTCGGTGTACTTATCATCAGCGGCCTCAACTGGTTTAAAAGCTCGAACGAGACCAGTCTCGAAGTTGGTAGCCAGAATTTGGTGAGTGTGTTTGCTCAAGCTTCGAGAGACGCGGTAATCGCGACGGATCTGGCGTACTTAGACAGCTTTGCACGCTCTGTCGTAAGTGAGCACAAGTTGGCTTACATCCGTATCGTCAATCAAGATGGCATCGAACTTACGCTTCAAGGTGATTACACAGGCGTTGACACCAATGTTCGTCCTTTCGATGCAAGCGACGGTGTTTATGACGTGGCGAAAGCAATCACTTTAGGCGATCAGACTTTTGGCGTGGTAGAAATGGGTGTTCACGTCGAGCATGTTCATCAAATGCTTTCGTTTGCGACTCATGCGAGTTTGGTGATTGCCTTTGTCGAAATGTCGCTGGTGGCGCTGTTTTCATTTGCGCTAGGCAGCTACTTGATGAAGCGTCTGGATCTTCTCCGCACTGGAGTAATAAAGGTTTCA
>NZ_JAWOWF010000194.1:0-917 GCF_033340295.1 Vibrio sp. 1401 | reverse complement strand
TAAAAGAGTCTTGATGCTTGGTAGTAAAGGCGGTGTTGGCGTGTCAACCATCAGTGCTTTTTTATCCCACAGCTTAAGCCAGCAAGCGAGCTTAAAAACGTTGCTTGTTGAACACGATACACTGGCATTAAATTCGGATATTTTCTTGGGTTTAAAAGGACTAAAAGCGCAACAAAATAGTATCGATTTAAACCAATCTGAGCTCGATGCCGCAATTGCTGGGAGCTATGTACACCCGATCAAAGACAAGCTTGATTTCCTTGCCCTTGAAAAGAACATTGCATGCATTAGTGACCATGCAGACTCTCTATTTAGAATTTCTAATGAGCTGGTGGATCAGTACAACTTCATCATAGATTCATTGCCTTTAAATGCGATAAACGAACTGACTTCAGAAGACATCAATGAAAGATACAACCGCATTTTTGTTGTTTGTGAACCTTCTGTTGCCTCGTTACGCGCTTACCACTCGATAAAGAAAAAATTAGGAAAGGCCGAGCATCGAATCATTTTTTCTATGACTCGATCGCAGAAGGATTACATGATGCCTCTCCAAGGCGCCAAAGAAAAAATTAAAGCGAAAGACACCATTGATTTTGTTTATGAAGCCAATTTAGAAAAGTTGATCATCCAACAGGGCATTCACAACACGGCGAAAATTAAGTTCACCCCAGCTATTGCAAATATGGTGAATTCGCTGACTGGTAAAAAAGTCAAAGTGCAGAAAAAGTTCGCGTGGTTTAAGAAATGAATCACCTAAAAGAAGTTTATATTGACATAAGAGACGAAATCTTTGACGCGCTTGATGCCGCTTCTTTAGTCGATGTCGAGCCATTAGAACTTGAAAGCCAACTAAAAGATTCCGTCAATATTCTTATCGAGAAAAAGCAACTGCAAATCAGCAGTTTGAAGCGTTT
>NZ_JAWOWF010000193.1:0-918 GCF_033340295.1 Vibrio sp. 1401 | reverse complement strand
TTGCTCGCCCAAAACTTGTCGATGTTGGCAGTTCGCAGCAAAGGCCAGCAAGATATCGCCTTACCGCTCGCACCATGTGACAAACTGAAAAAACAGCTGTTGGCGCAACTGCCGTTTTCTCCGACCAATGCTCAAGCACGCGTGGTGAAAGAGATTGAATCCGACCTCGAAAAACCGCACCCAATGATGCGTCTTGTCCAAGGTGACGTAGGCTCAGGAAAAACATTGGTTGCCGCGCTAGCCGCAGTCAGAGCCATTGAGCACGGTTACCAAGTGGCTTTAATGGCACCAACTGAGCTGCTCGCCGAACAACACGCCATCAATTTCGCCAACTGGTTTGAAGCCATGGGCATTCAAGTTGGCTGGCTTGCTGGTAAGCTCAAGGGCAAAGCCAAAGAGACGGAACTGGCTCGCATTGCCAGCGGTGAAGCGCAAATGATAGTGGGTACTCACGCCCTCTTCCAAGAACATGTGGAATTTCATCACCTAGCTTTAGTCATCATTGATGAGCAGCACCGCTTTGGCGTCCATCAGCGATTAGAGTTACGTGAGAAAGGGGCAAAACAAGGCGCGTATCCGCATCAGCTCATCATGACGGCGACTCCGATTCCTCGCACGCTAGCAATGACAGCGTATGCTGATTTGGAAACGTCGGTGATAGACGAATTACCACCAGGCCGAACACCGATTCAAACCGTCGCCATTCCAGATACCAAACGTGACGACATTGTCGAGCGGGTACGAAACGCTTGTCTTAACGAAGGCAAGCAAGCGTATTGGGTGTGTACGCTAATCGATGAATCGGAAGTGTTGGAAGCGCAAGCCGCAGCAGACACCGCTGAAGAGCTGCAGCGCAAACTGCCAGATGTAAAAATTGGCTTGGTTCATGGCCGTATGAAGCCCGCCGAAAAGCAAGCT